>NZ_BAAAIZ010000065.1:0-11817 GCF_039526425.1 Streptomyces thermospinosisporus | reverse complement strand
CCCGCGCCGTCGTCATCGCCACCGGCGTCACCGAGGACGGCGGCCGTGAAGTCCTCGGCCTCGGGGCAGGCATCAACAGGGCTCCTCTCTGTGAGTCCCATCTGACCTACTGTCACCGCTTCCCGCATCTCGGGGGAACCTCAAACCGCGTCCAGGCGGCCCATGTGGCATGGCTCGCGCGAACACACGAATGGCGGGCTGCCTGCACAGCAGACGGCTGAGCGGGCAGCGCTCGCGTGATCGCCACGGTCACCGGTCGCTTGACGCGGGCACCGGCAATAGGTTGCATACTTTCTGTGATCGTGCACCCTGCTCCACCTACCTGTTCCCTCACGGCCCCTCAGACGTCGCTTCGAGCAGGGGGCGCCGCGCAATGGACCCGGTGATCGTCGTCGGAGCGGGGCCCGTGGGGCTCACGCTCGCCCTGGCACTGGCACGGCAGGACGTGCCGTGTGTGGTGCTGGACGAGGGTCCGGGCACGGACGAACCACGTCCGGCGCGCACCGTCGTGCTGCGCGAGGACACCGCCGCGCTGATGGAACGGTTGACCGGCGTGCGGCTCACACAGCTCGGCTGCCGTTGGGCCGGATGGCGGTCGATGCGGCGCAGACAGGTGATCAGTGAGGTCGCCTTCGGTGACGGCGCCGCCGCGCCTCCGCTGCACATCCCCCAGCACGTTCTCACCGGCGCGCTGCGCTCGGCCCTCGCCGGCGAACGGCACGTCGAAGTCGCCGCGGAGAGCCGCCTCGACTCCCTGGAGCAGGAGCCCTCGGGTGTCACCGCCCACACGCGCGGCCCCAAGGGGACGTGGTGGCGCGGGAGTTACCTGGTGGGCTGCGACGGGCCGCGTTCGACCGTGCGCAAGCTGCAGGACATCCGTTTCCCGGGGCGTACGGCGGTGGAACGTCACGCCGTGGCCGTGCTGCGCACGGAACTCCCGTGGGAGAACGAGGCGTTGCTGCACCGGTTGCCGCCATGGCGCTCGTCCGGTCCCTCGGCCGGCGAGATCGCCGCACGGCCCCTGCCGGACGGCCTGTGGCGGCTGGACTGGCTGCTGCCTCCGGGCAAGGACCTGGTCACACCGGAGATGCTGCTCGCCCGCATCCGGGAGACGCTGGCCGGCTGGACGAACGGGACGACTCCGCCGTACGACCTCCTGGACACCGGTGTCCACACGGTGCACCACCGGCTCGCCCGGCGCTGGCGGGCGGACCGGGTGTTCCTCGCCGGGGACGCGGCGCATCTGCTCGGCGCGCTGGGCACACACGGGCTGGACGAGGGGCTGCGGGACGCCGACAACCTCGCCTGGAAGCTGGCGCTGGCCTGGCATCACGGGCCGCGCGAGGCACTGCTCGACAGCTATCAGGCCGAGCGGCGGGCGGCCGTCGCCGCCCGGCTGCGTGCCGCCGACCAGGCGCTGCCCATAGTGCGGGGCGGCGGAGGGCTGCGCTCCTACGTTCCCGGCTCGGCGCGCAACCACGAGATCCTGCTGATGGACGGTCACCTCGGGCGGGGCGCACTGGGTGCGCCGGGGGCGTACGGTGACTCACCGCTCGCGCCGGGGCGGCTCGAGGGCGAGGTCGCGGTCGACACCCCGCCGGGTGCGCAGGTGGCGGACGTCCGGGTCACGGCGGAGGACGGCACCTTCGTGCAGCTGCGCGAGCGGCTCGGCCGGGGTGCGCTGCTGGTGGTGCTGATCGCGCCGGGCACGGCGGTGTGGGAGCGCCGGCACTGGATGTCCGCCGGGATCATGCCCCGGCTCGCGGCGGCCGTGGCGGCGCTGCCGCACCGGGCGGAACTGCTGGTCGCGGAGAGTTACCCGGGGGCGCCGGCCCACAGTGTGCTGCTGGTGCGCCCGGACGGGCATCTGGTCACCGCGCTGAGCGGTGTCCGCCCGGCGGATCTCTACGCGGCGACGGAGGCGGCGCTCGGCGGACCTGCGGCTGAGGGGGCGGAGGCTCGGGGCGGAGCGGAGGCTCGGGCGGGAGCGGAGGCTCGGGCGGGAGCGGAGGCGGAAGCGGGGGCCGTGTCGGGCTGACCGGCGGTCCCGGAGGTTCTGTGCTGGACGCAGAAGGGCCGTGACCGGTCACCGTGTGGTCCACATGGTGACCGTGAGTTGAACGGGTCGGCGGCTTCGTGGTGTACTCCGGCCCATGACCGACACCTGTGTGCGCCTGTGGCGGAGGGTCCATATGGACCTCCTCCGCTATGCGGGCTGCGTGTGTCGCCCGTCCGTCTGATCTCGCGCTTCTTTCACGCCCTTTCGCGCGCTGCCCCGCCATCCCGCACGCACACCGGTGCGTTGCCGTCGCTTGGGTGCGCGCTTTCGCGAACGCTTTTCAGGACGGTGCACGTGTCTGTCTCCTCTTCCCCTTCCCCCACTCCCACCCCCTCCCCCGCCGCCTCCACGTCCGACCTCGCTGCCGGTTCTGCGGCTTCTGCGGCTTACGCGGCTCTTCGGTCCGGCGCCGCGCCGACGCAGGCCGAGCTGTTCGACTTCGTGCGGCGGGCGGCCGCCGACGCCGGCCTCATCGCCTCGCTCCCCCTCGACCCCGAGGGCCGCACCTGGGTGCGCCTCGACGGGCCCGGTGGCAGCGAGGCCTGGCTGATCGGCTGGCCGCCCGGCACCGGCACCGGCTGGCACGACCACGCCGAGTCCGTCGGCGCCTTCATCACCGCCTCCGGCGAGCTCAAGGAGAACTCGCTCGCCGTGCGGCTGCCCACCGACGGCTGGAGGACACTGGAGCTCACCGACGGCGTGGACCGCTCACGCCGGCTGCCGGCCGGCCAGGGCCGCGCCTTCGGCCGGCATCACGTGCACGAGGTGCTCAACGAGTCGCACGACCGGCACGCGATCTCCGTGCACGCCTACTACCCGCCGTTGCCGCAGATCCGCCGCTACAGCCGCAGCGGACCGGTGCTCCGGCTGGAGCAGGTCGAACGCCCGGAGGACTGGCAGTGAGCGTCAGCAGCACAAGCGAGGCGACCCCGCTGGGCGAGGCCGCCACGCCGGGTGAGGCGGTCCCGCCGGGCGAGCCCACCGCGCCGGACGGGGCGACCACGGGTACCGCCGTGGGCATCGACGCGCTGCTGGAGCGGGTGCGGTCGGGCTACGAGCGCATCGAACCCCGCGACGCCCATGCCGCCGCCCAGGCCGGCCAGGCGCTGCTGGTCGACATCCGCTACGCCGCCCTGCGCGACCGGGACGGGCTCATCCCCGGCGCCCTGGTGGTCGAGCGCAATGAGCTGGAGTGGCGTCTCGACCCGCAGGGCAGCCACCGTCTCCCCGAGGCCACCGGTCACGACCTGCGGATCGTGGTGATCTGCGACGAGGGGTACGCCTCCAGCCTGGCCGCGGAGTCCCTGCACCGGCTGGGACTGCACCGGGCCACCGATCTGATCGGCGGTTTCCAGGCCTGGCGCGCGGCCGGGTTGCCGGTGACGCCTCCGTAAGGCGCGAAGCGCAGAGCGCGGGAGCGCAGAGCGCGGGAGCGCAGAGCGCGGGAGCGCAGAGCGCGGGAGCGCAGAGCGCGGGAGCGCAGAGCGCGGGAGCAGGAGACCGGGGTGGCTCTAGAACCCCTCGCCCTCCAGGAACTCCGTGTCCTCGCCCTCCTCCTCCAGTGCCTGGCGCACCACGCGAAGGGCGAGCCCCTCGGAGTAGCCCTTGCGGGCGAGCATGCCGGCGAGGCGGCGTATGCGCTTGTCGCGGTCGAGGCCGCGCGTGGCCCGCAGCTTGCGGGCGACGAGCTCACGCGCGGTCGCCTCCTCCTGCTCGGAGTCGAGCTGGGAGACGGCGGCGTCGATCAGCGCGGCGTCCACGCCCTTGGTCCGCAGTTCCTGGGCGAGGGCGCGGCGGGCCAGTCCCCGGCCGTGGTGTCTGGACTCGACCCAGGCGTCCGCGAAGGCACTGTCATCGATCAGTCCGACCTCTTCGAAGCGGGACAGCACCTCCTCGGCGGCGTCGTCGGGGATGTCCCGCTTGCGCAGGGCGTCGGCGAGCTGCTTGCGGGTGCGCGGGGTCCCGGTGAGCAGGCGCAGGCAGATCGCCCTTGCCCGCTCGACCGGGTCCCCCGGGGACTCCTCCCCCTCGGCCCTCGACGAGGTCGAGGCGCCCCCGTCCTGGGCGGTCGCGTCGCCGAAGGTGCGGCGCCCGCGTCCGCGTCCACCACGCGGCCCGCCGTCACGCGAGCCGCCTCCCCGTGTCCCGCCCGTGCGGCCCTGTGTCCCGCCCGTGCGGCGCGAGCCCCGGGTGCCGCGGCGCGGGACGTCGCCCGGCGTCTCCGCCGGGATGCCGTCCGCTTCCGCGGCCTCGTCGCCGTACCCCCCGTAGGTCCCGTCCATGTCCGCGGCTGAGCCGTCACCGGCTCCGATGCCCCTCCCCCGCCGGGCACCGGATGCGGCGAACTCGTACTCGGCCCAGTCGGTTCGTCGGGTCACGGGTCAGCTCTTGGCTGCCGCGGCCTTGGACTTGCCGGCCTTGGCCGCCGGGGCCGGAACCGCGGGCCCCTCGGCGGGAGCGGCGTCCTTGCCCGGCTCGGTGGCGCTCTCCTCGGGCCGTACGCCGACGCCCAGCTTCTCCTTGATCTTCCGCTCGATCTCGTTGGCGAGGTCGGGGTTGTCCTTGAGGAAGTTGCGGGCGTTCTCCTTGCCCTGGCCGAGCTGGTCGCCCTCGTACGTGTACCAGGCGCCGGCCTTGCGGACGAAACCGTGCTCCACGCCCATGTCGATCAGGCCGCCCTCGCGGCTGATGCCCTGGCCGTAGAGGATGTCGAACTCGGCCTGCTTGAAGGGGGGCGCGACCTTGTTCTTGACGACCTTGCATCGGGTGCGGTTGCCGACCGCCTCCGTGCCGTCCTTGAGGGTCTCGATGCGGCGGATGTCGATGCGGACCGAGGCGTAGAACTTCAGCGCGCGGCCACCGGTGGTGGTCTCCGGGGAGCCGAACATCACGCCGATCTTCTCGCGGAGCTGGTTGATGAAGATCGCGGTGGTCTTGGACTGGTTGAGCGCGCTGGTGATCTTCCGCAGGGCCTGGCTCATCAGGCGGGCCTGCAGACCCACGTGGCTGTCGCCCATCTCGCCCTCGATCTCCGCGCGGGGCACCAGGGCGGCGACGGAGTCGATGACGATGAGGTCGAGGGCGCCGGAGCGGACCAGCATGTCCACGATCTCCAGGGCCTGCTCACCGTTGTCCGGCTGGGACAGGATGAGGTTGTCGATGTCGACGCCGAGCTTCTTCGCGTACTCGGGGTCGAGGGCGTGCTCCGCGTCCACGAAGGCGACCTGGCCGCCGGCCTTCTGGGCGTTGGCCACCGCGTGCAGGGTCAGGGTCGTCTTACCGGAGGACTCGGGGCCGTAGATCTCCACCACACGGCCGCGCGGCAGGCCGCCGACTCCGAGGGCGACGTCGAGCGCGGTCGACCCGGTCGGGATGACCTCGATGGGCTCCTTCGACCGCTCGCCCATGCGCATGACGGCGCCCTTGCCGAATTGCCGTTCAATCTGTGCGAGCGCGGCGTCGAGCGCCTTCTCGCGGTCGGTTCCTGCCATGGGTTCCACCCGATTTGCTTGAGTCGATCGCTTCACGTCAAAGACGCTAGCGCCTGCCACTGACAATGCGTCCCGACGTCTGTCCGGCCTGTGGACAACTCCGGGACCTTCTCCCCCGAACTGGGTCAGAACGCCCGTCGTTGAGCCTCATCGGCGCCTCCATAAGAAAGGATGTTCGATTTTCGTGTCAAGCGCACCACGCGGCACGGGCGGGACAGGCCGTCGCGCACCACATCCTGCCTCCGACCGCCGTCGCGCACCCCTTCCTCCCTCCGCCCCCACGGCCGACGACTGTTTCGCGCATCCACGGCTCGCCGCGGTCCATGACGCGCTCGACCCCGACCGCAGCGATCTCGGTCCCCACCTTCGGATGGCGGAGGAGTTCGCGGCACGCCGGGTGCTGGACATCGGCTGCGGCACGGGCGTGTTCGCCCGTCTCCTGGCCGACCGCGGAATCGAGGTCATCGGCGTGGATCCCGCCCTGGCCTCCCTGGACGTCGCTCGTGCCAGGCCAGGAGGCGAACGAGTGCGCTGGATCCACGGTGACGCGACCCGTCTTCCTCCCCTGCAGGCCGACCTCGTGACGATGACGGCGAACGTCGCCCAGGCCATCGTCGAACCGCGGTCGTGGCAGCAGACGCTGCGGGGAGCCCGCGAGGCGCTGCGGCCCGGCGGGCATCTGCTCGGCGGAGTTCGCCTCGGCCTCGGCGTTGAGGCGGTCGCGCTCGGCGACCGGGGTGGCGTTGATCGCGCGCAAGGCGTCGTGGCAGACCTTGCCCATCACGTCGTCCGTCACCCCGTGCTTCCTCATCGCTTCCACGAGGGCGTCCCAGGTGATCGGGTCGAGCTCACAGGTCTCCTCGTCCCGCGTCTCCTCGTCCCGCGTCTCCTCGTCGTGCCGAGGCAGCGCCTCGCTCGTCTGCTGCTCCTTCTCGCGCGCCCTTCGCACGCGGGCCGCGACGCTGCTCTCGGGCAGGGCCGGTTTCGATGACGCACTCGGAGACGGCCGACGCACGGGCGAGGTTCACCGGCGGAGGATCACAGGGTCCGCTCACGAACCCTCGGCGTCGCCGCCCGGCGGGCGGGTCGCGCTCGGGCCGCGGGACCACAGGCGGCGGGCGCGGGTGAGCAGACCGGTGCCGTCGCCGCGGTGGCCGTGGACGCGCGGGTCGTCGGTGACGTCGTAGCGCTTCACATAGGCGCCGAGGAACGCCTGGAGCGTGGCGACCGCCGGAATGGCGATCAGCGCGCCGACCGCGCCGAGCAGCGCGGTGCCCGCGACGACCGAGCCGAAGGCGACCGCCGGGTGGATGTCGACGGTCTTCGAGGTCAGCTTGGGCTGCAGCACATAGTTCTCGAACTGCTGGTAGATCACCACGAAGATCAGCACCCACAGCGCGTACCAGGGGTTGACCGTGAACGCGATCAGCATGGGCAGGGCGCCCGCCAGATAGGTGCCGATGGTGGGGATGAACTGCGAGACCAGCCCCACCCACACGGCCAGCACGGGCGCGTAGGGCACGTCCAGGACTTCCAGCAGCACGTAGTGCGCCAGGCCGGATATCAGGGCCATCAGACCGCGCGAGTACAGGTAGCCGCCGGTCTTGTTCACCGCGATCTCCCAGGCACGCAGCACCTCGGCCTGCCGGGCCGGCGGCAGGAGGGAGCAGATGGTGCGCCGCAGCCGCGGGCCGTCGGCGGCGAAGTAGAACGAGAACAGGAAGACGGTCAGCAGCTGGAACAGTCCGCCGAGGACCTGCGCGGAGACGTCCAGGACGCCGGAGGCGCTGTTCTGGACGTAGTTGCGCAGCCAGTCGGAGCGCAGCAGGCCCTCCTGGATGTCCACGCGGCGCAGTTCGGTGTGGAAGTGGGTGTTGATCCAGTTGATGACCGAGTCGAGATAGTCCGGGAAGTCCTCGACGATCTTGATGATCTGCCCGGCCAGCATGGACCCGAGCAGGGTGACGAAACCGGCCCCCACGATGAGTACGCCCAGGAACACCACGAAGGTGCCGAGCCCCCGGCGTACGCCCCGCGCGGCCATCCAGCTCACGGCGGGCTCCACGGCGAGCGCCAGGAAGAACGCGATCAGGACGTTGATCAGCAGGCCGGTGAGCTGGTGGAAGGCCCAGCTGCCCAGCTGGAACAGGCCGTACAGGGCGAGCGCCAGCACCAGGGCACGGGGCAGCCAGCGCGGCATGCGGCCCCCCGGTGCGCCGCCGGGAGCCGCCGCGGGTCCGGCGGGCGGGGGTGCGCCAGGGGTGGAGGGAGGGGCTGCCTGCCCGGTCTCGTCAGTCGGTGCCACGGAGTCAAGTCTCACCCACGGCTGTGACAGCCGTCTGCCCGCGGGCGATCTTTGTGACCATCAGCGTGAGAGAAGGTGCGTCCACCTCAGCGCTTCTCTGCGCCGCGGAGGTCCGTCACCTCAGCGCCCCGCTCGGATCAGCGCTTCTCCGGAGGGACCTCCATCACCGCGCAGACCACCTGCCAGACGTCCTTGGCGTCCCAGCCCGCTGCCAGCGCCTGGTGGACCGTGCGCCCGCCGAGCTCCGACATGACATGGTCACGCGCGAAAGTGTCGGCATAGCCCGGACCGAAGTGCTCCGCCATCCGCTGCCAGAAGACCGTCAACCGCATGCCTCCAGTATCCCGCCTGCGGGGGTGGCCCCCGCCGGGACCGCATACCGATACCGCATTCCGCCCTACGGTCGGCCCCATGGCCGATACCGGAGCTTCCCCCCACGACCCGACCTCCCGGACGCACACCCCGCTCGCGCGGGCGGAGCAGTTCGTCTGGCTCACCGCACGGGTGCTCGAGCAGCGCCTGTTCGCCCACCACTTCCTGGGCGGCGGCGCCGAGCCGGTGGAGACGGCGCTGGACGCCTACCGCAACGAGGACGGCGGCTACGGCCACGGGCTGGAACCCGACCTCCGGGGCCCCGTCAGCCAGCCCCTGCACACGGCCCGCGCCCTGCGCGTCCTGGACGCCGTGGGCCGCTGCACCGACCGGCGTGCGGAGCAGGTGTGCCGCTATCTCACCTCGGTCTCGACCGCGGACGGAGCCCTGCCGGCGATCCATCCCAGCCAGCGCGGCTACCCCGCGGCTCCCTTCGTCCCGATCGTGGACGACCCGCCGAGCGAGCTGCTCGCCACCGGCCGCGTGGTGGGCCTGCTGCACCGCAACGAGGTGTGGCACGCCTGGCTGTTCCGGGCCACGGACTTCTGCTGGCAGGCGGTGGAATCGCTGGAGCGGTCCCATCCGTACGAGATCGAGGCGGCCGTCGCCTTCCTGGACGCCGTCCCGGACCGTGCCCGCGCGGAGGCGGCCGCGGACCGGCTGGGGCGCCTGGTGCGCGGGCAGCGCCTTGCGGCCGTCGACCCGGACGACCTCGACGCCTACCCGGTCGCCCCCGGATACGCGCCGGGCGAGCACCACTTCCCGCACGACTACGCACCGACCCCGGACTCGCTCGCCCGCGCCTGGTTCATGGACGAGGAGATGGCCCGCTCCCTGGACTACCTCGCGGCCGAGCAGCGTGAGGACGGCGGCTGGCCGATCCGGTGGCGCCGTTGGGCGGCGGCCCCCGCGCTGGAGGCCCGCCCCATGGTGACGATCGAGGCGCTCCGCACCCTGCGGGCGTACGGCCGTCCCGTGGACTGAGCCCACCCGGGACCGGCGCGCGCCGGCGGCACCCTCAGCCGCTCAGCGCCCGCACGCCCGCCGTCACCGCCACGGCGACCCCGACGACGACCAGGAACGGCGCCCGCAGGACGAGGGCTACGGCGGCGGCACCGACACCCGCGGCACGGGCGTCCAGGACCAGCGACTGGCCGTCGGCGAAGGTCTGCTGCGCGGTGAGGGCGGCGAGCAGGGCGACCGGCAGCAGCGCGGCGAGCCGCCTGACGAGGGGCCGCTCGAGGACACCGGCCGGCACCAGGAGACCGGCGAGCTTGACGGCGTAGCAGCCGACGGCGGTCACACCGATGGCGATCCAGATGTTCAACGGTCCTCTTCCTCAGATGCCTCAGACGCCTCAGATGCCTCAGACGCCTCAGACGCCTCAGATGTATCAGATGTCTTAGATGTCTCGGATGACTCAGACGCGCTGGACGCCCCGTCCCGGCGCCCCCGCGCCCACAGCACCACCGGCGCCGCCAGCGCGGACACCAGTACGGGCACGCCCGCGGGCAGGACGGGCAGCAGGCCGAGCCCGAGCAGTACGGCGAGCCCCGCGACCGCCCGCTCGGTCGTGCTCCTCAGCATCGGGGCCAGCAGCGCCAGGAAGACGGCCGGGCCGGCCGCGTCCAGACCCCACGCCTCGGTGTCCCCGATGGCCTCCGCGCCGAGCGCACCGAGCAGCGTGGTGAGGTTCCACAGCACGTACAGGCTGAGCCCGGTCACCAGGAAGCCGATGCGCGCGCTGCGCCGGGTGGGCTGGGCCAGCGAGACCGCGGTCGTCTCGTCGATGATCCACTGGGCGGCCAACGGCCGGAGCGCACGCGGCAGGGCCAGCAGCTGGGACAGGCGCAGCCCGTAGAAGGCGTTGCGCACCCCGAGGAAGAACGCCCCCGCGGCGGCCGTGAACGGGCCGCCGCCCGCCGCCAGCGCGCCCACCAGGGCGAACTGGGAGGCGCCGGTGAACACCAGCAGGCTCAGCGCACAGGTCTGCAGCAGCGTGAGCCCGCTGCCGGCCGAGGTCACGCCGAAGGCGAAGCCGGAGAGTCCGACGGCGATCCCCACCCCGAGGGCGTCCCGTACGACGGCACGGTCGGGCTTGTCGGGGGTGTCGGGGGTGTGAGTGGTTGCTGCGAGGGTTGCGGTGCGTTGTACTGCCACACTCCTGACGGTACGAGAAGCCCGCGCCGGGCGTCTTGTACGTTCTTGCGCTCGCGCTGGTAGGCGCCCGGGGGCACGCCGACGATCCGGCTGAAGTGCCGGTTCAGGTGCGGCTGGTCGGTGAAGCCGACGGTGACGGCGGCCTCGGACGGCGTGGTCCCCGCGTCCAGCAGCTTCCTGGCCCGCCGTACCCGGGCGTCGGTGAGCCAGGTGTGCGGCGGCATGCCGTAGGTGTCGCGGAAGGCGCGCAGCAGGGCGAAGGCGCTGGTGCCCAGCTCGGCGGCGAGCTGCTCCAGCGTGGGCGGCGCGGCCATCCGTTCCTCCAGGATCGCCCGCGCGCGTGCGGCGGTCCTGGCGCCCGCCGTGCGGACCTCGCGGCGCGGCAGCGTCCCGCCGTTGAGCCGCAGCAGCCGGGTCACGGCGACCCGCAGCAGTGTGTCGGCGGCGAGCGCGTTGCCCTCGTCGGTGGCCCGCAGCACCTGGTGCACCAGGCGGACGGTGTACGGGTCGTCGAGCACCGGTGAGACGAAGCCGGGCGTGCCGCGCAGGGTGGTGGTCTCGGCGGCGATGGCGGCCACCACCTCGGGCGACGGGTAGACCGCCCCGTAGCGCCAGCCCTCGGGGACACCGGCCCGCCCGGTGTGCGGGGTGTCCGGGTTCACCAGGGCGAGCGCGCCGGCTCCCGCGTACTGGTCGCCCCCGCCGTGGTGGAAGACCTCGACGCCGTCCGCGATGGCGGCGATCACGAAGTGCTCGTGGGTGTGCCGCACGAACTCCTTGCGGATGTACCGGGCGCGCAGCAGGTCGACGCCGGGCAGCTCGGCGAACTGCCAGTGCCGGGCCCGCTCCCGGCCCCGCTCCGCTCCTCGGTTCGTTCCCGCCATACGCCCATTGTCCGCGACGCCCCGGACCACGGATCCCGCCTCCCTGGCCGCGGACCTCGCCTCCCCAGCCGCAGCCCGGCCTCCCCGGCCGCGGACCCCGCCTTGCCGACCGCCGGCCGCCTGCCCGGCCGCGCCCTCCCGGCTCGCTCGGGCGTGCACCTTCCGCCCACCTCGCTCGGGCCTGCGCCTTTCGCCCGCCTCGACCGGGTGTGCACCTTCCGCCCGCCTCGCTCGGGCCTGCGCCTTCCGCCGTCCTCGGCCGTGGGCCTGGGCGAGCCGGGGTGGGCCGGGTCCTGCCGAGCCCTCGTGCTGCCCGGCCGCCCGGCACCGCGCGCGTCCGGCACCGCGCGTCCGGCCCCGCGCGCGTCCGGCCCCGCGCGTCCGCCCCCGGCCGTCCGGCTGCCATCGGTGCCGTCCCGGCGTTCCGGCTGTCATCGGTGCCTCTGGCGTTCCGCCCGCCCTCGGCGCCGCCCGGCCGCCCGGGGCCGTTGATGCTCCTATTGGCTGTCAAGCGGCTTGGAGCCAGTTGCGGTAGGCATTGGCGAG
>NZ_BAAAIZ010000064.1:58425-58774 GCF_039526425.1 Streptomyces thermospinosisporus | reverse complement strand
CGCGCCGCCGGGGCGGCCGTCGCCGTCGCCGGGCTGTGCGGCGCCTTCGACGACATCGCCGGGGCCGGGGACCCCCGGCGCGGCTTCCGGGAGCATCTCGGGGCGTTGCGCGACGGTGAGGTGACCAGCGGCGCGGTGAAGCTGTTCGGCATCTCGGCGGCGGGCCTCGCGGCCGGGGCGGCGATGAAACGGCGGCCGCTCGACGGTCTGCTCGCCGGGGTGGTGATCGCGGGCGCCGCCCACTTCGTCAACCTCGTGGACATACGGCCGGGACGGGCCGCCGGAGGCGTCCTCGCGCTCGGCGCGCCCGGACTGCTGCGCAGGGCGCCCGGGGCCGCGGAGACGGCGG
>NZ_BAAAIZ010000064.1:18796-58374 GCF_039526425.1 Streptomyces thermospinosisporus | reverse complement strand
GGCCCGGCAGGGTGACGTTGCGGACCATGCTCGGGGACACGGGCGCTCATGCGCTGGGCGCCGCCCTCGGCTGCGCCGTCGCCGCCGGCGCGGGGCGGGCCGCTCTGTTCGGCCACGCGGCGGCACTGGTGGCCGCGGCGGCCTGCGGGGACCGGGTGAGTGAGGCGGCGCGGCGGCCGGGGCGGGTCGCGGCGCGGCTGCGGAGCCGAATCCTCCGTCACTCGTGTGGGTGAAGGGGCCGGTCGGCCCGCCCCCGCGGGACCTTCGTCGTTCCCGGAACACCCGTACGTGCTGGCATCCTTGACGGGTACGCGGAGGACACCGCGCGGTACACCCCCGCCGCACGAACCTTCTGTACGTTCTTCCGTGACCGCCCGACCCGAACCAGGAGCACGGCCACGTGACCCCCGCCAGCAGCCCCTCGCCGCACGGCCAGTCGCCGCTGCGCACCGTGCAGGTGCTGGGCGGGGGCAACGCCGCCAGCAGCGCACATGTGCGGTCGCTGGCCGCGGGGCTGGTCGCACGGGGCGTGCGCGTCACGGTGTGCGCCCCCGTCGAAGCGGATCACACCTACGGGTTCACGGAGGTCGGCGCCGAGCTGGTGCCCGTGCCGCGCAGCAGCGACCCCTGCTCGGTGGCCGCGCTGCGGGAGGCCTGCACGCACGCCGATCTGGTGCACGCGCACGGCCTGCACGCCTCGTTCCGCACCGTGCTCGCGCTGAGCGGCCGGCGCACCCCGCTCGTCGTCACCTGGCACGACCGGGCGCACGCCGAGGGGGCACGCGCCCAGTTCCTGCGTCTGCTGGAGCGACGGGTCGTCAAGGCGGCCACGGTGGTCCTCGGCACCACCTCCGCGCTGGTCGACCGGGCCCGCCGCACCGGGGCGCGCGACGCCCGGCTGGCCGCCGTCGCCCTGCCCGGGCCACGGCCTGCGCCCGTGGCGGACGACCCCGACCCGATGCGGTCCAAGGTGCGCGCCGAACTGGGCGCCATCGGACGCCCGTTGCTCATCGCCGTCGGCTCCCTCGAACCGCATCGCGGCTATGACACCCTGCTGGACGCCGCGCACGCCTGGCGCGGACTGGACCCCGTGCCGCTGGTGGTGATCGCGGGGGAAGGGCCGCAACGGCCCGTCCTGCAGCGGCGGATCGAACAGGAGGAGCTGGCGGTCCGGCTCATCGGCCGGCGCGACGACGCGACCGACCTGATCGCGGCGGCCGACCTCGCCCTGCTCACCAGCCGCTGGGAGGCGCGCTCCGTGGTCGCCCAGGAGGCCCTCCACGCGCGGGTGCCGCTCGTCGCCACCCGGGTCGGCGGCATCCCCGAACTCGTCGGCGACGCCGCCGAACTCGTCCCCTACGGCCATGCGCGCGCCCTCGCCGACGCCGTGACCCGGCTGCTGCAGGATCCCGAGCGGCGCGCGGAGCTCGCCGAGAAGGGCGCCCGGCAGGCGGCCACCTGGCCGACCGAGGACGAGACGGTCGCCCAAGTGCTCAGCATCTACGACGAGTTGACCCTGCACCGTCCATTTGTCTGACCTGGTGCGGGCCTCAGCTCACATGCCGGCGCGCCCGCAGCGCCAGGCTCAGCACCAGGACCGTCTGCGGATCGTCGAGGTCACTGCCGAGCAACTCCCCGATGCGGGCGAGGCGGTTGTAGAGGGTCTGACGGTTCAGATGCAGCTCCCGGGCCGTCTCCGCCTTGCGGCCCGCGTGCGCCAGATACGTCTCCAGCGTCGGCAGCAGCGGCGGGCGCGAGCGGCGGTCGTGCTCGAGCAGCGGGCCGAGGGCACGCTCCACGAACGCCGCCAGGTCCGGGTGGTCGCGCAGCCGCCACATCAGCAGATCGATGTCCAGGCGCCGCGCGTCGTACCAGGGCCGCTCCGGCAGCCCCTGCGCCGCCGTCGCCGTCTCCGCCGCGTGCCGCAGGCCCGTCGAGGCCGCCGCCCAGCCGCCGGGCATGCCGACCACCACGACCGGCGGCGGCGCCCCCGGCCGCAGCATCCCGGCCCGCTCCACACCGGCCCGCAGCGCCACCGCCACCCGGTCCGCGATCGCCGTACGGTCCGCCTCCGAACGCAGCCCCAGCAGCAGCGGCACCCGGCCCTCCACCGGCCGCACACCCAGCAGCAGCGGCACGCCCAGCGAGGCCAGTTCCTCGGAGACCGCGCGGGCCAGCACCGCCCAGCCGCCGCCGTGCGGGGACAGCGCGTCACCCAGCCGCATCACCACCGGCAGCAGCGCGCTGTCGCCGGGCTTGAAGCCCAGCACCCGGGCCTGGGCGGGCGCGTCCTGCGCGCTGATCCGGCCCTCGGCCAGGTCGCTGAGGAAGTCGCCGCGGCCCCGCGCCGCCAGCTCCTCCTCCTGGCGGGCCTGCATCAGCACCACGGCCAGGATGCTCGCCGCCCGCTCGGCCGCCATCCGGTGTACCGGCAGCAGCCGGCCGCGCACCGGCAGCAGCACCAGCCGCGCCCGCGGCCCGCTGCCCGGGCCCCCGCCGGGCACGTCGATCAGCGCCGAACCGGCCGGCGGGTCGTCCTGGTGCCTGTCCCTGAGCCCCTCCCACACCTGCAGCGGATCGGCCCCCTCCAGACCCTCCCCGGCGGCATACAGCAGCTGCCCGTCGGTCGTCTCCAGGAACACCGGGTTGCCGCTGAAACCGGCCAGGATCTCCAGCACCTGCGGCACCCCGCCCCCGCCCAGCAGCGCATCGGTGCAGCGGCGGTGCACCTCCTCGGCGCGCTGCAGCAGCGCGTAATGGCCGTTGATGATCTCGGTGTGGATCTCCTCGGTGACCGTCACGAACGGCACCTCGCGGTGCAGCTGCACCAGCGGCAGCCCCGCCGCCCGGGCCGTGTCGACCAGGGCGGCCGGCAGGCGGGTGAAGCGGGTGCCCAGCTCCACCACCAGCGCGGCGATGCCCCGTTCGGCCAGGGTGCGCACGAACGCCCGCTGGTCGGCCGGGCGGTTGCCCATGCCGTAGCCGGTGGTCAGCAGCAGCTCGCCGCCCTTGAGCAGGGACGCGATGTTGGGCACCTCGCCCGCGTGCACCCAGCGCACCGTGCGGTCCAGCCGGTCGGCGCCCGCCACGACCTCCGGCAGCCCGCTGCGCAGTCCGGGCAGCTCCAGGGCCTGCTTGACGGTGATCCCGGTGCCCTGGCTGTCGTATCCGCTGTTCCTGCCGCTGTCCATGACCCGGACGCTACCCGCGCCGGCGATCCCCGGGCACCTCGCGGGGCCCGGCGGCGGGCGCCGGGTTCACGCGGGCCGGATGTTGTGGTTGAAGCGGAACACGTTGTCCGGGTCCCAGGTGCGCTTCAGCCCGGCCAGCCGCCGGGCGTTCTCGCGGCCGAGACCGGCCACCACCCGGTCGGCGCCCTCGTCGCCGATGAAGTTGAGGTAGACCGCCCCGGTGCTCCACGGCTGCACATCGGTGCGGCACTCGCGCACCCAGCTGATGCACCGCTCGTCGTCGGCCGGGCTCTCCCAGATGGCGAACGGGTGCACGCCCCAGGGCGCGTCCCGGTAGGGCACCGGGTACTCGGCGGGCCCGGAGGCGATCGCGCCGCCCTGCGGGAACAGCGCGTGCTGGGTGCCGGTGCCCAGCGGCAGCGATTCCGCGCGGGCGCAGACCACGTCGACCAGCTCGTCGGGCAGTCCGGTCAGGTACTCCGCCGTCCAGTAGTTCCGCATCCCCCACGGGTCGTCGATCATGCACTGCACATCGGCGTACGGCATGGCGCCGACGATCTCCGCCTCGTGCGGCAGCGCCAGCAGCGGCTCGGCGACCTTGCGCATGTCCGCCTCGGCACCGGCGTACGTCAGCAGCGCCGCGCACAGCAGGGTGCCGACCAGGTGCGGCGGGACGAACTCCTCGGGCGGGGCGGGGAAGTAGAGCACGGCGCCGCTCGCCTCGTTCGGGCCCGTCTCGATGACGTCGCGGAAGGTGCGGGTGACCTCCCGGCCGTGCTCCGGCAGGTACAGCAGCAGGGCGATGGCGAACTCCGGCAGCTCGTGCAGCTCCAGGGTGATCGCGGTGGCGATGCCGAAGTTGCCGCCGCCTCCGTGCAGGCCCCAGAACAGCTCGGGGTTCTCGTCCGCGTTCGCGCGGACCTTGCGGGCGTCGGCGGTGACCAGCTCCACGCCGATCAGGTTGTCCACGGCCAGGCCGAAGCACCGGTCCAGCCAGCCGGTGCCGCCGCCGAGCACAAAGCCGCCGACGCCGGTGGTGGACGCCCTGCCGCCGGTCGTCGCCAGGTTGTACGGCTCGGTGGCACGGTCCAGATGGCTCATCGTGGCCCCGCCGCCGACCCGCACCGCCTCGGCCGCTGGGTCGACGGTGACCTGGTGCATCCGGCGCAGGTCCACCACGAGTCCGCCGTCGTTGAGGGCCTGCCCCGCCACGCTGTGCCCCCCGCCGCGTACCGCGACGGGCAGGTCCTGATCCCGGGCGAACCGGACCGCCCGCACCACGTCGTCCTCGTAGGCGCACTGGGCGATCACCGCGGGCCGCCGGTCGCTCATCGCGTTGAATACGGTCCGGGCGTCGTCGTAGCCCGGGTCACCGGGAGTGAACACATCACCGGTGAGATCCTCACGCAGCGCGGACACCCCCGCGCCGGCCGTCGCTCGGGTGGCCATGGCCGCCCCCTCTCGGGCAAGGGGCACAATCCCTACGCGGTTGTCTGGCTGTTCTCAGCCTAAGCGGGTACGGCCATGGCTTCCTGCGGAGCTCGACGCGGCGTGAGCCCGGGGACCCTCAGCCCCCGTACGCCCCCGACGCGGTCAGCCGCAGCGCCGTGTCGATGAGCGGCACGTGGCTGAACGCCTGCGGGAAGTTGCCCACCTGGCGCTGCAGACGCGGATCCCACTCCTCCGCGAGCAGACCGAGGTCGTTGCGCAGCGCGAGCAGCTTCTCGAACAGCTTGCGGGCCTCGTCCACCCGGCCGATCATCGCCAGGTCGTCGGCCATCCAGAACGAGCAGGCGAGGAACGCCCCCTCGTCGCCCGGCAGGCCGTCGACGCCCTTGTCGCTGCCCTCCGTGGGGTAGCGCAGGATGAAGCCGTCCGGCGTGGACAGCTCCCGCTGGATGGCCTCCACGGTGCCGATCACCCGCTTGTCGTCCGGCGGCAGGAAGCCCACCTGCGGGATCAGCAGCAGCGAGGCGTCCAGCTCCTTGGAGCCGTAGGACTGGGTGAAGGTGTTGCGCTCCTTGTCGTAGCCCTTCTCGCAGACGTCCCGGTGGATGTCGTCGCGCAGTTGCTTCCAGTGCTCCAGCGGGCCGTCCGCGTCACCGGACTCGATCAGCTTGATGGTGCGGTCGACCGCCACCCAGGCCATCACCTTGGAGTGCACGAAGTGGCGGCGCGGGCCGCGCACCTCCCAGATGCCCTCGTCCGGCTCCTGCCAGTGCTTCTCCAGGTAGCGGATCAGCTTCAGCTGCAGCAGCGAGGCGTAGTCGTTGCGCGCCAGGCCGGTCATGTGCGCCAGGTGCAGGGCCTCGGTGACCTCGCCGTACACGTCCAGCTGGAGCTGGGAGGCGGCGCCGTTGCCGACCCGGACCGGGCTGGAGCTCTCGTAGCCGGGCAGCCAGTCCAGCTCCGCCTCGCCGAGCTCGCGCTCACCGGCGATGCCGTACATGATCTGCAGGTTCTCCGGGTCGCCGGCGACCGCGCGCAGCAGCCACTCGCGCCAGGCGCGGGCCTCCTCGCGGTAGCCCGTTCGCAGCAGCGAGGACAGGGTGATCGCCGCGTCCCGCAGCCAGGTGTAGCGGTAGTCCCAGTTGCGCACGCCGCCGATGTCCTCCGGCAGGGAGGTGGTGGGCGCGGCGACGATGCCGCCGGTCGGCGCGTACGTCAGCGCCTTCAGCGTGATCAGCGAGCGGACGACGGCCTCGCGGTAGGGGCCGTGGTAGGTGCAGTGCTCCACCCACTCGCGCCAGAAGTCCTCGGTGGCCTCCAGCGACTGCTCCGGCTCGGGCAGCGGCGGCGGCTCCTTGTGCGAGGGCTGCCAGGAGACGGTGAAGGTGATCCGGTCGCCCGGCGACACGGTGAAGTCCGAGTAGGTGGTCAGCGACTTGCCGTAGGTCTCGGCCTCGGTGTCGAACCACACCGAGTCCGGGCCCGCCACGGCCACCGTGCGCCCCTCGTGCTTGTGCACCCACGGCACGATCCGGCCGTAGGAGAACCGCATCCGCAGCGCCGAGCGCATCGGCACCCGGCCGGAGATGCCCTCCACGATCCGGATCAGCTGCGGCGCGCCGTCACGCGGCGGCATGAAATCCGTCACGCGGACCGTGCCGCGCGGGGTGTCCCACTCGGACTCCAGGATCAGCGAGTCGCCGCGGTAGCTGCGCCGGGCCGCGGCGGGCGGCTGCTGGTCGGAGGCGTGGGCGGGGCCGAGGCGCCAGAAGCCGTGCTCCTCGTTGCCCAGCAGGCCGGCGAAGATGGCGTGCGAGTCGAAGCGGGGCAGGCACAGCCAGTCCACCGTGCCGTCCCGGCAGACCAGCGCGGCGGTCTGCATGTCTCCGATGAGTGCGTAGTCTTCGATACGCCCGGCCACGTGCAACTCCAGTCGAACGGCCACGTCACCCCGCATGGGGGTTGTCGCTAGTGCGGTCAAGGGGTTTTTCGGATACCTCGTTGAACGGTCAAGCACAGCAGTCGCTCAGCCGCGGGGGCAAAGCACTAATTGTTGCTCAACGAACTGACGAGCTCTCGTTGTTCCGGTGTGACGGGCGGGGGTGGTGCCGTTCGGCCGGCCGGGCTCGGCAGCGAGTGTCCGAGCAGGATACGACGCACGTAGATGATCTGTGTGCCCCTCCGGACAACGTGAGTCCGCCGAACGAGTGAGCAAGGGGTGAGGGAACGGTGTGCGGTCGCCCGTCCGTACCGGCCCGTGCGCGGAGCGTGGCCGGACGTCACCGCTCCGAGGCGCTGATACGCTGGTAGCCCGTGGACCGGTGGGCGATAGGACCCCGGAACCGCACCCACAGACCGCGACCACGGGAGCCCCCTCTTGGCCATGCCGCCCAAATCCACGACGACCAAGCACATCTTCGTCACCGGGGGTGTCGCCTCCTCGCTCGGCAAGGGACTGACCGCCTCCAGCCTCGGCATGCTGCTCAAGGCACGGGGTCTGCGGGTCGTGATGCAGAAGCTCGACCCGTACCTGAACGTCGACCCGGGCACGATGAACCCCTTCCAGCACGGTGAGGTGTTCGTCACCAACGACGGCGCCGAGACCGACCTGGACATCGGCCACTACGAGCGGTTCCTCGACCGCGACCTGGACGGGTCGGCGAACGTCACCACCGGCCAGGTGTATTCCACCGTGATCGCCAAGGAGCGGCGCGGCGAGTACCTCGGCGACACCGTGCAGGTCATCCCGCACATCACCAACGAGATCAAGCACCGCATCCGCCGCATGGCGACGGACGAGGTCGATGTCGTGATCACCGAGGTCGGCGGCACCGTCGGCGACATCGAGTCGCTGCCGTTCCTGGAGACGGTGCGCCAGGTCCGGCACGAGGTGGGCCGTGACAACGTCTTCGTCGTCCATATCTCGCTCCTGCCGTACATCGGCCCCTCGGGTGAGCTGAAGACGAAGCCCACCCAGCATTCGGTTGCGGCGCTGCGCAACATCGGTATCCAGCCGGACGCGATCGTGCTGCGCTGCGACCGCGAGGTGCCGGCCGCCATCAAGCGGAAGATCTCGCTGATGTGCGACGTCGACGAGGCCGCCGTGGTCGCCTGCCCCGACGCCCGCTCGATCTACGACATCCCGAAGACCGTGCACGGCGAGGGCCTGGACGCCTACGTGGTGCGCAAGCTGGACCTGCCGTTCCGCGACGTCGACTGGACCACCTGGGACGACCTGCTCGACCGGGTCCACAACCCCGAGCACGAGGTCACCCTGGCCCTGGTCGGCAAGTACATCGACCTGCCCGACGCCTACCTTTCGGTGACCGAGGCGCTGCGCGCGGGCGGCTTCGCCAACCGGGCCCGGGTGAAGATCAAGTGGGTCACCTCCGACGACTGCAAGACCCCGGCCGGCGCCCAGGCACAGCTCTCCGACGTCGACGGCGTCTGCATCCCGGGCGGCTTCGGCGACCGCGGTGTGCTCGGCAAGGTCGGCGCGATCAAGTACGCCCGCGAGAACAAGATCCCGCTGCTCGGACTCTGCCTGGGTCTGCAGTGCATCGTGATCGAGGCGGCGCGGAACCTGGCGGACATCCCCGACGCCAACTCCACCGAGTTCGACCCGGCCACCGCCCACCCGGTGATCTCCACCATGGCCGAGCAGCTCGACATCGTCGCCGGCGAGGGCGACATGGGCGGCACCATGCGGCTCGGCATGTACCCGGCGAAGCTGGCCGAGGGCTCGATCGTGCGCGAGGTCTACGACGGCAAGGAGTACGTCGAGGAGCGCCACCGGCACCGCTACGAGGTGAACAACGCCTACCGCGCGGAGCTGGAGAAGAAGGCCGGCATCGTGTTCTCCGGCACCTCTCCGGACGGCAAGCTCGTCGAGTACGTCGAGTACCCGCGCGATGTGCATCCCTACCTGGTCGCCACGCAGGCGCACCCGGAGCTGCGCTCGCGCCCGACGCGCCCGCACCCGCTCTTCGCGGGTCTGGTGAAGGCCGCGGTCGAGCGGAAGATCTCGAAGTAACACACCAGTTGTACGGTGGCCGGGGTGCGAACCTTCAAAAGGCGAGCACTCCGGCCCCATTTTTCCCGGGTTTCGCCGATTCCCCAGGGTGCTCCTGGGTTCTCCCGGTTCCCGGTTCCCCGGGTTCACCGTTTCACGGGTCCCGGCCCGACGACTGACACGCAGGGAAGGCAACGAACAGGCATGACGATCAAGGACACGCCGGAGGAGTGGGAGATCCGGGCGACGGACACCCCGTTCGTGGGCAACAAGACCTCCGTGCGCACCGACGACGTGGTCATGCCGGACGGGACCGTGGTGCACCGCGACTACCAGGTGCACCCCGGCTCGGTGGCCGTGGTCGCCCTGGACGACCAGGACCGGGTGGTGGTGCTGCGGCAGTACCGGCACCCGGTGCGGCAGAAGCTGTGGGAGATCCCGGCGGGGCTGCTGGACGTGCCCGGCGAGAACCCGCTGCACGCGGCGCAGCGGGAGCTCTACGAGGAGGCGCACGTCAAGGCCGAGGACTGGCGGGTGCTGACGGACGTCTACACCACGCCGGGCGGCTGCGACGAGGCGGTGCGCATCTTCCTCGCCCGCGGGCTGTCCGAGGCCGAGGGGGAGCGGTTCCAGGTCGAGCACGAAGAGGCCGACATGGAGCTGGCCCGGGTGCCGGTGGACGAACTGGTGCGGGGCGTGCTGGCGGGGGACCTGCACAACAACTGCCTGGTGGTCGGGGTGCTGTCGCTGGTCGCCGCGCGCACCGGGGACGGCCTGGACGCGCTGCGCCCGGCGCTGGCGCCCTGGCCTGCGCGGCCCTTCGAGGCGTAGGCCTGTTTCGCTTGCCGCGGCCTTTCGAGGCGTGGGCCTGTTTCGCCTGCCGCGGTCTTTCGAGGCGTGGGCCTGTTTCGCTCGCCCAGACACCTTCGAGGCCTGGGGCGCCTCCGCTCGCCCCGGCGTGGGGCACAGCCGCGGCGGCTGCGCAACTCGTGTGACCATCCGCTGATCCGATCGGGGGACCCGGCCGTCGTGGTCCCACCGGGGCGTTGCAGAGGGTGAACTACGCTCTCGGCTGACGGCTCACGGTGGGACGGGAGTGTGGCCCGTGACGGATCAGGTGGTGGACACGGAAGCCCGGTTCCTGGGCCGTACACGGGAGTTGAAGGAGCTGCGCGCGGACATCGAGCGCGCGGGGCTCGACACCCTGTCGGGGCGCAAGGCGCCCCGCGCGCGGGTGCTGCTCATCGCCGGCCGCCCCGGATCCGGCCGGACCACCCTCGCCGGGGAACTCGTCCGCCAGGTCGCCGAGCGCTACCCCGACGGAGTCCTGAGCGTCCGGCTGAGCGAGCCCGACGGCACCCGCGTGCCCGTCGCCCGTGCCGCCCGCCAGATGCTGGACGAGCTGGACGTCTCCCCGCCCGCGGGGGCCGCCGAGGACGAGCTGACCGAGGCGCTCAGGTCCGCGCTCGGCGGGCGCCGTGCGGTGCTGCTGCTGGACGACGCCGCCGACGCCGAGCAGGTGGACGCGCTGCTGCCGGACAGCCCCGACTGCCTGGCCGTGGCCGTCTCCGAGGGGCCGCTGACCGGGATCAGCGACGTGCGGCCCTGCACCCTCGGCGGGCTCGACACCAAGTCCGCCGTCGAGCTGCTGAGCCAGGCCGCCGGCTCGGTGCGCATCACCGTGGACCCCCGTTCCGCCGAGGCGCTGGCCGAGCAGTGCCAGGGCCAGCCGGCCGCGCTGGTGCTGGCCGGCGGCTGGCTCGCCGCCCGGCCCAAGGCCGCCGTCGCCGACCTCGCCAAGCAGCTGCACGCCGACCCCGACGAGGGCCCGCCCGTCGCCCGCGTCTTCCGGCTCGTGCACGCGGGCCTGCCCGCGCCCGCCGCCCGCACCCTGCGCCTGCTCAGCCTGGCCCCGGCCGGATACACCGACCCGCACACCGCCTCCGCCCTCGCCGGATGCTCGCTGGACAGCGCCCGTGCCACGCTCGATGACTTCGCCGCCCTCGGCCTGCTGCACCGGGTCCCGTCCGAGCTGCCCCAGTACCAGGTGCCGGGCTGTCTGCACCCCCTGCTGCGCGCCCTCGCCGGCAGCCACGAACGCCCCGGCGAGCTGCAGCTGGCGCGCGCCCGCATGCTCGAGCGGACCGTCCGGCTGCTGCAGTCGTGCCGGGCCGTCACCGAGACCGACAGCGCGCGGGCGCGCGAGAAGCTCGAGGGCCTGCCGCGCTCCCTGCGCTTCCCGCACCCGAGGGCCGCCGCCGACTGGCTGCGCGCCTTCCGCCCCGCCCTGCTCGCCTCCGCCCGGCTCGCGGTGGCCGACGGGGAGCTGGACACCCTGGCCCGGCGGCTGCTGTCGCAGCTGGTGCGGGCCATGGTCGCCCACTTCGGCACCCAGGCCGCCGCCGGCGACCTGTACGGGCTGCACTCCCTGGTCCTGGATGTGGCGGACCGCCGCAGGCTGCCCCGGGAGCGGGCGGCGGCGCTGCTGAACCTCGGCGACCTGGACGCCCGCACCGGACGCACCACCGACGCGCTGGCCCGCTACCGGGCCGCGCTGGACGCCGCACGGCGGGCGAACGACCCGTATGCGACCGGCCGTGCGATGGAATCCGTAGGCGGCGCCCATCTGGAGCTGGGGGACTTCGACCGGGCCGCCGACTGGTTCGGCCGGGCCCTGACCGAGCGGCTCGCCCGGGACGAGCGCGCGGACGCCGCTCGCCTCTACGGCCGGATCGCCGCCGCCCACTCCTACGCGGGGCGCTACGGCGAGGCCCTGCGCAACTGGCGCGCCGCCGTCGCCGGCTACCGCAAGTGCGGCGATGTCGCCGGCCGGGCGCGGGCGTTGAGCGAGCTGGCCCGGGTGCAGGAGTACGCGGGCCGGTTCGAGGAGTCGCTGCGCACCTGCCGGGAGGCGGTGGAGTGGGCGCGCCGGGCCGAGGACGTCCGGCTGCAGGCGGCGCTGCACCTCAGGCTCGCCGACACCTACGGCCACCTGGGCGATCCGGCCTCCGCCGCGCTGCACCGGGGCACGGCCGAGCGGATGCTGGAGGAGGAGGCCGCCGGTACCGAGGAAGGCGACGCTGGGCAGACACAGGCCGACACAGTGAGCTAATGCCTGCGAAATCCGTAGCACATCCGCAGAAGATCGGTGCAATGAAAGGCTAGACAGCGGGAACACCTTCATTAGACTGGCTCTGCCGCACTTTCTCCTGCGGTCTCTCCCGGTGTGCCCGTGCGTGCCCGGGTATGTGTAGTAAGACCCCCTGTCTCCGAGCCAAGGACCGTGATCGACGTGAAGGTCGGCATCCCCCGCGAGGTCAAGAACAACGAGTTCCGGGTGGCCATCACCCCCGCCGGTGTGCACGAGCTGGTGCGCAACGGCCACCAGGTTGTCATCGAGCGTGGCGCCGGCGTCGGCTCGTCCATCCCGGACGCCGAGTACGTCGCCGCGGGCGGGCAGATCCTGGACACCGCCGACGAGGTGTGGGCGGCCGCCGACCTGCTGCTGAAGGTCAAGGAGCCGATCGCGGAGGAGTACCACCGCCTCCGCAAGGACCAGACCCTCTTCACCTACCTGCATCTGGCCGCGTCCAAGGAGTGCACGGACGCCCTGCTGGAGTCCGGCACCACCGCCATCGCCTACGAGACGGTGGAGCTGCCCAACCGCTCCCTGCCGCTGCTCGCCCCCATGTCCGAGGTCGCGGGCCGGCTCTCCGCCCAGGTCGGCGCCTACCACCTGATGCGCGCCCACGGCGGCCGCGGTGTGCTGCCCGGCGGCGTCCCCGGCGTGCTGGCCGGCCGTGCCGTGGTCATCGGCGGCGGCGTCTCCGGCTGGAACGCCGCGCAGATCGCCATCGGCCTCGGCTTCCACGTGACCCTGCTGGACAAGGACATCAACAAGCTCAAGGAGGCCGACCGGGTCTTCGGCACGAAGATCCAGACCGTGGTCTCCAACGCCTTCGAGCTGGAGAAGGCCTGCCTGGAGGCCGACCTGGTGATCGGCGCGGTGCTGGTGCCCGGCGCCAAGGCCCCGAAGCTGGTCAGCAACGACCTGGTCTCCCGGATGAAGCCCGGAAGTGTCCTTGTCGACATCGCGATCGACCAGGGCGGCTGCTTCGAGGACTCCCGCCCGACCACGCACGCCGACCCGACCTTCAAGGTCCACGAGTCGGTCTTCTACTGCGTGGCCAACATGCCCGGCGCGGTGCCGAACACCTCGACCTACGCGCTGACCAACGCGACGCTTCCGTACATCGTCGAACTCGCCAACCGCGGCTGGGTGGAGGCGCTGCGCCGCGACCCGGCGCTCGCCAAGGGTCTCAACACCCATGACGGCAAGGTGGTTTACAAGGAGGTCGCCGAGGCGCACGGCCTGGAGCACGTGGAGCTCTCCTCGCTGCTCGGCTGAGCCGGTCCCGGCGGTGTCCGGACGCTAAGTCGACCAAGTCATCACCGGGCAAAGGCGATACGTCAACTTCGGTCGTCAACCCCGCGCATCCGGCCGGACCTTGTGCGTCAAGGTCCGGCCGGATGTGTGTATGGTCACCTCGCGATTACGGGACAACTCGCCTCGAACGTAACCGTTCTACTGATTCGCACAACGGCAAAACCTGCCGTGCGACGGCCGTACGCCCTTGACAGCGGGATGTTTCATTGCCGACACATCGGGCCGGGTCCGGCGGATTGTGTTGCTGCGGACCCACGACACGCCATAGAGTCGCCAACCGTCGGCATGGTGCCACGCTGACCTGTCTAGAAGTTTCCTGGTCACCAAGGAGGTAAGACGACTTGTGAATGAGTCGACATTTACTCCCGGGGGTGGTCAACCAGGAATGCCGGCACGGGGCCAGGGTCCCGCGGGGTTCGCTGCTGTCGGCTCCGTCGCTGTGCGCACCTTCGCAGCCCACCAGAGTCACCGGACCGAAGGGGTGACTCGCCCAGCACACCAGAGCATGGATGGCCATCACGTGAACGCCATGGCCGGCGACGGAAGTGGCGCGCCCCACGACCATTTCGCCGACTACGACGAACTGCCCGAGGGGCACTTCTACGACCCCGACGCCGAATACGAGCCCGACCCCGAGTACGCGGCCACGCTCGCGCCCGACGCCGCGCGTCAGCGCCGTGAGCGCATCGGCCCGACCGGGCGTCCGCTGCCGTACTTCCCGATCCCGGGCCCGGTGACCGACCACGGGCCCGCGAAGATCATCGCGATGTGCAACCAGAAGGGCGGCGTGGGCAAGACGACGTCGACCATCAACCTGGGAGCGGCGCTGGCGGAGTACGGACGCCGGGTGCTGCTCGTCGACTTCGACCCGCAGGGCGCGCTGTCGGTCGGACTCGGCGTCAACCCGATGGAGCTCGACCTCACCGTCTACAACCTGCTCATGGAGCGGGGCATGGCGGCGGACGAGGTGCTGCTGAAGACCGCGGTCCCCAACATGGACCTGCTGCCCAGCAACATCGACCTGTCCGCGGCCGAGGTGCAGCTGGTGAGCGAGGTCGCGCGCGAGTCGACGCTGCAGCGGGCGCTGAAGCCGCTGATGGACGACTACGACTACATCGTGATCGACTGTCAGCCCTCGCTCGGCCTGCTCACGGTGAACGCGCTGACCGCCGCGCACAAGGTGATCGTGCCGCTGGAGTGCGAGTTCTTCGCGCTGCGCGGTGTCGCGCTGCTGACCGAGACCATCGAGAAGGTCCAGGAACGCCTCAACCCGGACCTGCAGCTCGACGGGATCCTCGCCACGATGTACGACTCGCGCACGGTGCACAGCCGTGAGGTGCTCGCGCGCGTGGTCGAGGCGTTCGACGATCACGTCTACCACACGGTCATCGGCCGCACGGTGCGCTTCCCGGAGACCACGGTCGCCGGTGAGCCGATCACCACGTACGCGTCCAACTCCGTCGGTGCCGCCGCCTACCGTCAGCTCGCCAGGGAGGTGCTCGCCCGGTGTCACGCCGAGTGAGTCTGCCGGGGGCCGACGAACTCTTCCGTACGACAGGGGGAATGGCGCTTCAGCCGTCCACACCCAGGCGTCAGGCCAACGGCGACGCCCGGGTTCCCGTGCCCGCGGGGGAGGGCGACTCGGCGGCGGCGCTCGACGACGCCCCGCAGTCGGTGCCCGCACAGGGCGGCGACGGCGAGGGCGCGGAGCATGTCGCGGCCGACGTGGAGCAGGGCGAGGCGGCGCAGCCGCGCAGCCGGGGCGAGCGCACGACCCGGCGCCAGGCGGCGGAGGCGCCGGCCGCGCCGCGGAAGCGGGGCAGGGCAGCGCGCCGGCCGAGCGGCCGGGAGCGGCACGACGAGAAGATCACCGTGTATGTCTCCGCCGAGGAGCTGATGGACCTGGAGCACGCGCGGCTGGTGCTGCGCGGCGAGCACGGCCTTGCGGTCGACCGGGGCCGGATCGTCCGCGAGGCGGTGGCCGTGGTGCTGGCGGATCTGGAGACCCGCGGGGATGCGAGCATCCTCGTGCGCCGACTGCGCGGCCGGTAGGGGTAGCCTGCGGAGGCCATGACCTCCTACGACGCGTCCGCCTCCGGCCGGGGAAACCGCCCCAGACGCCGCCGCGCACTGGGCCGGGGCCCGGGAGCCGACGCACCCCGCGAGCCCCAGCTTCCGCCGGTGCCTTCCCCTGGCGGGGCGCCCTACGGCGTGTCGGGCGACGCCGGTGCGGGGGGTCCGGACGAACCGGTCGTCGAGGACGGTTCCGGCAACGAAGCCGCGCCGTCGGAGGGCGAGTCTGGGTCTCCGGGAAGCGGCGCTCGGACCGCACAGGACGTCCCTGCACGATCGGCCGACGACCCCGCGATGTCTGCCGACGGCGTCATGCGTACGCCGGCGGGCGACGCCGGGAGCGCGGCGGACAGCGCCCGGTCTTCGGCCTGGGAGGCGGGGCTCAGGGCGGCCGACGGGCGTGTCCCGGACGGCGAGGCCCGGACTGCGGCGGGGGATGCCGAGGCGGCAGCGGACGACACCGGGCTTCCCGCGTACGGGGCCGAGGCCTCGACGCGCGGCCCCGGAGCCGCGGCGGATGCGCCTGGAGGGTCGGAGGGCAGCGCTCGGTCCTCGGAACAGAACGATGGGCTCGCGGAGAGCAGCGTTGGCGCCCCGCGCGGTGACGTTCGGCCTGCGGCGGGTGACGCCGGGGCGGCGGGCGGTGGTCGGGGTCCCGAGGGCCGGACCGAGGCCCGGGCGGGTGACGCCGGGCTGTCCTTGGGCGGGACCGAGGCCCCAGCGTGTGACCTCGGGCTGTCGTCGGGCGGGGGCAGGGCCGCCGAGGGGGATTTCGGGCCCGCTGCGGACCCCGTCGGGGCCTCGGCTGGGGGTGCCCTGCTTCCGGCGCAGGACGTCGCGGGTGCGGCGGACTGCGTCCGGACCTCGGGTGGTGCGGCGAGACCGCTGACGGGGGACGCGGAGCCCCTGACGGGCGCGGCAGCGGCCTCGGCGGTGGACGCCGAAGCTTCGGCGGTCGGCGCGCAGGCCACGACGGTCCGCGCTGAGGCATCGGCGGGCGACGTGCAGGCTCCTGCGGGTGACGCGGCAGCCAGGGCGGGCGGTGAGGAGGCGCCCGCGGGGGGCGCGCAGGCCACGGCGGGCGGTGAGGAGGCGCCCGCGGGGGGCGCGCAGGCCACGGCGGGCGGTGAGGAGGCGCCCGCGGGGGGCGCGCAGGCCACGGCGGTCGACATCATCCCTTCTCCGCGCGGCGCCGGGACCGGGACGGACGGCGTTCAGGGCTCGGGCGACGGTGATCCGGCGTCGGACCAGGCATCTCGGGCCGCCGGAGCCGCCGACGAGGCCCAGGAGGCATCCGAAGGGGTCTTCAAAGTCCGGCTGGACAACTTCGAAGGCCCCTTCGACCTGCTGCTCCAGCTGATCTCCAAGCACAAGCTGGATGTCACCGAGGTGGCGCTGTCCAAGGTCACCGATGAGTTCATGGCGCACATCCGGGCCATGGGCGCGGACTGGGATCTGGACGAGACGACCGAGTTCCTGGTCGTCGCGGCGACGCTGCTCGATCTCAAGGCGGCTCGGCTGCTGCCCGCCGCCGAGGTCGAGGACGAGGCGGATCTGGCCCTGCTGGAGGCGCGGGATCTGCTGTTCGCCCGGCTGCTGCAGTACCGCGCGTACAAGCAGATCGCGGAGATCTTCAACCAGCGGCTGGAGGAGGAGGCGCGGCGGTACCCCCGTACCGTGGGTCTGGAGCCGCACCACGCCGAGCTGCTGCCCGAGGTGGTCATCAGCATCGGGCCCGAGGGGTTCGCCCGGCTCGCCGTGAAGGCGATGCAGCCCAAGCCCAAGCCGCAGGTGTACGTCGATCACATCCACGCGCCGCTGGTCAGCGTGCAGGAGCAGGCCGGGATCGTAGTCGCCCGGCTGAAGGAGCTGAAGGAGGCGTCCTTCCGGGCCCTCGTGGAGGACGCCGACGACACCCTCACCGTGGTCGCCCGCTTCCTCGCGCTGCTGGAGCTGTACCGCGAGAAGGCCGTGGCGCTGGAGCAGGAGACCGCGCTGGGCGAGCTGCTGGTGCGCTGGACCGGCGGGGACGGGGACGAGACGCCGATGGTGACCGACGAGTTCGACCGGCCGCCCGAGCAGCCCGAGGAGGAGCAGAAGAAGTGAGCGAGGACACCACCGAGGCGCCCGCCGGGGCGCGCGGCGTCGCCGGCCTCGACCTCAAGCCCGCCCTCGAGGCGATCCTCATGGTCGTGGACGAGCCCGCCACCGAGGAGCACCTGGCGAAGATACTGGAGCGGCCGCAGCGGCAGGTCGCCGACGCCCTGCGGGAGCTGGCCGACGAGTACACCGTGCAGGGGCGCGGCTTCGAGCTGCGCCTGGTCGCGGGCGGCTGGCGCTTCTACACCCGGCCCGAGTACGCCGCCGCCGTCGAGGGCTTCGTGCTGGACGGGCAGCAGGCCCGTCTCACCCAGGCCGCCCTGGAGACCCTCGCCGTGGTCGCGTACCGCCAGCCGGTCAGCCGCAGCCGGGTCTCCGCCGTGCGCGGAGTGAACTGCGACGGTGTGATGCGCACCCTGCTCCAGCGGGGTCTGATCCAGGAGGCGGGCACGGAACCCGAAACAGGTGCGATCCTGTACACGACGACGAACTACTTCCTGGAGCGGATGGGCCTGCGCGGTCTGGACGAGCTCCCGGAGCTCGCGCCCTTCCTCCCGGAGGCGGAGGCGATCGAGGCCGAGACCCAGGAAGGCGTGCCGTCGTTCGATCCGGACGCCCCGGATGAGGACGACGGTCCCGCGACGAACATGCCTGAAACGACGACGACGGACTATTGATGCGAAGCAGCGGCAGCGGAAAGAGCGGCGGACGCGGTAACTACCGTGGCGCCGGCAACAACAGGGACCAGAAGCAGGGGCCGGGCCGCCCCCGCAAGCCCCGCCCCGAGGAGCGCCGCTACGACGTCGGCCCGGGAGCCGGCAAGGACGGACCGAAGTCCGGGCGCGGAAAGCCGAAGGCGTCATCGAAGGCGTCGCCGAAGGGCGGCCGGGGCCGCACCGCTCCGGCGCGTTCGCGCGAGTACGAGGCCCGGATCGAGGAGCGCAACCGCGAGCGGTACGCCGGCAAGAAGCAGGTCAAGCTGCCGAAGACCTTCCCCGGCGCCGAGCAGGAGGGCGAGCGGCTGCAGAAGGTGCTGGCCCGCGCCGGCTACGGTTCCCGGCGCGCCTGCGAGGAGCTGATCGACCAGGCACGGGTCGAAGTGAACGGCGAGATCGTCCTTGAGCAGGGCCGCCGCGTCGACCCGGAGAAGGACGAGATCAAGGTCGACGGGCTGACCGTCGCGACCCAGTCGTACCAGTTCTTCGCGCTGAACAAGCCCGCCGGTGTGGTCTCCACGATGGAGGACCCGGAGGGCCGCCAGTGCCTGGGCGACTACGTCACCAACCGCGAGACGCGTCTGTTCCACGTCGGCCGGCTCGACACCGAGACCGAGGGCATCATCCTGCTCACCAACCACGGCGAGCTGGCGCACCGGCTGACCCACCCCCGCTACGGCGTGCGCAAGACCTACCTCGCGCACATCGTCGGCCCGATCCCGCGCGACCTGGGCAAGCGGCTGAAGGACGGCATCCAGCTGGAGGACGGCTACGCCCGCGCCGACCACTTCCGGGTGGTCGACCAGACGGGCAAGAACTACCTCGTCGAGGTGACCCTGCACGAGGGCCGCAAGCACATCGTGCGCCGCATGCTCGCGGAGGCCGGCTTCCCCGTCGACAAGCTGGTGCGCACCGCCTTCGGGCCGATCACCCTGGGCGACCAGAAGTCCGGCTGGCTGCGGCGCCTGACCAACACCGAGGTCGGCATGCTGATGAAGGAGGTCGACCTCTAGACCCCTCTAGACCCCCAGACCCCAGACCGCGGAAAGCCGGCGGTCCTGGCGCTTGTGCAGGACCTCCACCCCCTTTTATAGTCGTCATGACCATAAAGGGGGGTGGAGGTCTTTCCCATGGACGGCTACGACAAGTACGCCTTCGAGCCCTTCGCCGTCACCGTGGACCTCGCCGTCTTCACCATCCGCGACGGCGCGCTGCACGTCCTGCTCGTCGAGCGCGGCCAGGAGCCCTATGCCGGCCGGTGGGCGCTGCCCGGCGGCTTCGTGCAGCCGGAGGAGTCCGCGGAGACGGCCGCCCGGCGCGAGCTCGCCGAGGAGACCGGGCTGAAGGACGTCTCCGGACTGCACCTGGAGCAGCTGCGCACCTACAGCGAGCCCGGCCGCGACCCCCGGATGCGGGTGGTGTCGGTCGCCTTCACCGCGCTGCTCCCCGACGCCCCCGAGGCGCACGGCGGCAGCGACGCGGCGAAGGCCCGCTGGACGCCGTACGACGCCGCGCGGAACCTCGCCTTCGACCACGACCGGATCCTGGCCGACGCCCACGAGCGGATCGGCGCCAAGCTCGAGTACACCTGCCTCGCCACCCGCTTCTGCCCGCCCGAGTTCACCCTCGGCGAGCTGCAGCAGGTCTACGAGACGGTGTGGGGCACGACCCTGGACCGGCCCAACTTCCGGCGCAAGGTGCTCGCCACGCCGGGGTTCGTCGAGGCCGTCCCGGGCGGCGCCCGGCTCACCGGCGGCCGCGGCAAACCGGCCGCGCTCTACCGCGCCGGCCCCGCCACCACCCTGCACCCGCCCCTGCTCCGGCCGACGAGTGAAGGACGCCCCGCATGACCGTCACCGCCACCAAGCGCGCCGCCACCGGGACGCTCACCGGACTCGCCCTCGGGGACGCGCTCGGCTTCCCCGCCGAGTTCGACGACGTGCCGTCGATCCTCGCCAAGTGCGGACCCTGGCGCGAGATGCCGCTGCCCCGGCCCGCGATCGTCACCGACGACACCCAGATGACCCTGGCGCTGGGCCGGGCGCTGCGCACCGCCCTGGAACGGGGACCGCTCACCCCGGAGAGCCTGGAGGGGCCGCTGCGCGAGGAGTTCGTGGCCTGGTACCGCTCGCCCGAGAACAACCGCGCCCCCGGCAACACCTGCCTGCGCGCCTGCTCCCTGCTGGCCGACCGCGACCGGGCCTGGCAGGACGCCAGTCAGGTCGGCTCCAAGGGCTGCGGCGCCAATATGCGGGTCGCGCCCCTCGGACTGGTCCCCGGCCTCGGCGACGAACAGCGCGCGGGCGCCGCCCAGTTCCAGGCCGCGCTCACCCACGGGCACCCCACCGCGCTCGCCGCGTCCGACCTCACCGCACACGCCGTGCGCCTGCTCGCCGAGGGCGCCGAACCCTCCGGGCTGGTGGGACTGCTCCGCTCCTACGCCTACGACAACCGCACCCGCTACCACGAGGCCTGGCTCGGCGACCTGTGGACCCGCACCCAGGACCCGAGCCCCGAGCACTTCATCGCCCGCGGCTGGGACGAGTGCCTGGAGATCCTCCGCCGCCTCCAGGACGCCGTGCGCACCGTCTCCGCAGAGACCGACCCGTGCCTGGCCACGGGGGAGGGCTGGATCGCGGAGGAGGCCCTGGCCACCGGTCTGCTGTGCTTCCTGCTCTTCGTCGACGAACCCCTCACCGCCCTGCGCCGGGCCGCCTGCACCTCCGGCGACTCCGACTCCATCGCCTGCCTCACCGGCGCCTTCGCCGGCGCCCTCCTGGGCGCGGACGCCTGGCCGGCCGAGTGGGCGGAGCGCATCGAGTACCGGCAGGAGCTGACCGCGCTGGGGCAGCTCTGGGACACGCCCGCGTCGGCGGGCTGACCCGGTCCGACGCGTTCCAGAAGAGCGTTCTAGGAAGAGCCCAGGGCCGAGGTCCGGCGGACGCGGAACAGGAAGTCCTCGACGCGGCGGCGGTCCGGCTCGGCCGGCAGCGGGCTGCGGTGGAGCGCCTCCTCCGCCTCCGCCTCGAGCCGGCTCAGCCGTGCCTCCACCTCGGCCCACGGCACCTCGCCCCGCCTGACCGCGAGCAGCGGCTCGCGCTCCTCGCCCACCTCGATCACCAGCCTGCCCGTGCGCAGCAGGTCGCGGACGCTGATCAGCAGACGCAGCAGATGCATCGCGTGCTTCCAGCGCGGGGCGCCGTGGTTGCGCAGGTCCGCCTGCAGCTTGCGGCGCTGGCCGCGGGCGTAGCCGGTGAAGGTCTCGTGGACCCGCCGGGAGAGGAACGCCCCGCGCAGCGACAGCAGCTCCCGGCCGGTGTCGTCGGCGTACTCCACGAGCGGGGAGTGCAGGCACTCCAGGATGTTCGGATTGGCGCGCAGCGCCAGCTCGCAGAAACGCTCCAGCTCCCAGCTGAACTGGTCCTCGCCCGGACCCTCGACATGCGTCGGCGGCTTGTCCAGCTGCCAGAACAGGGCGGTGGGCGCGAGGAACACGCCCCGGCGGTCGGTGTCGCTGCCCTCCGTGGCCAGCCCGAAGGCACGCGATCCCATGACGCAGGTGTAGACGGTGTGATCGCGCACCAGCAGTTCGGGCGTCAGGGATGTCAGGGACGTCAGGGATGTGTCGGGGCGCATGCCCCGGATCGTAGAGAAGGGATCATGCGAGGCGGATCGAATTTCCGTCCACCGTGATCTTCCCCTCGGGCAGCGCCCGGGTCGCCGGGCCGTGCTCCACCGCTCCGTCGGTGATGGCGAACTTGCTGCCGTGGCAGGCGCAGTTGATCGTGCCGCCGGAGACGTTCGCCACGAGGCACTGCCGGTGGGTGCAGATCGCCGAGAAGGCCTTGAAGTCGCCCTGCTCGGGCTAGGTCACCACGACCTTCTCCTTCTTGAAGATCTTGCCGCCGCCCACCGGGATGTCGCCGGTCGACGCCAGCGGATCCCCGGCGGTGGCGTCCGGCGCGGAGGTCTCCTCACCGGTGGGGGTGTCGGCGCCGCCGCCGCAGCCCGCCGTGAGGGCCGTCGCGCCCGTCGCCCCTGCCGCGATCAGGACGGTGCGTCGTGTTGCGCCGTGGGTCATGTCGTCACTCCGAGAGGATCCGAGAGGAGAACCGAGGGAAAGAACCGAGGGAAAACCGAGGGAAAACCGAGGGATGTCCGAAGGGAAGGCAGCCCCGGGGGCCGTACCTGGCAGTTTCAGCATCCTTGCACCCAACCTGCCGAAGTGCCAGGAAACACGCATCTCGCCCGTCTCGGTGGACGGGCGCCGCACGCTCCGCACGTCCGGGCTGACTAGGCTGGACGCCCAAGCAGCCGATGACGTACGTCAGCAAGGAGCACGCCGTGGCGGTACGAGCGGTCAGGGGGGCCGTCCAGCTGGAGCGGGACGAGGCCGGTCACATGGAGGAGCAGGTCTCGGCGCTGCTCACCGCCGTACTTGAGCGGAACGGCCTGACCACCGACGACCTGATCAGCATCTGGTTCACGGCCACGCCCGACCTGCACAGCGACTTCCCGGCCGCCGCGGCCCGCAAGCTCGGCATCGTCGACGTGCCGCTGATCTGCGCCCAGGAGCTGGACGTCGAGGGCGCCATGCCCCGCGTGGTCCGCATCCTCGCGCACATCGAGTCCGACAAACCCCGCGCCGACATCAACCACGTCTACCTCGGTGCCGCCGCGGCCCTGCGCAAGGACATCGCCCAGTGAGAACCGCACTCGTCATCGGCACCGGGCTGATCGGCACCTCCGCCGCCCTCGCCCTGGCCCAGCGCGGCGTCACCGTCCACCTCGCCGACCGCGACCCCGAGCAGGCCCGCACGGCCGCCGCGCTGGGCGCCGGCACCGACGAGGCGCCCGAGGGGCCGGTGGACCTGGCGATCGTCGCCGCGCCGCCCGCCCACGTCGCCGATGTGCTCGCCGACGCGATGCGGCGCGGCCTGGCCCGCGGCTACGCCGACGTCGCCAGCGTCAAGGGCGGACCCCGCCGGGAACTGCTCGCCCGCGGGCTCGACCTGTCCGCCTACATCGGCACCCACCCCATGTCCGGGCGGGAGAAGTCCGGGCCGCTGGCCGCCAGCGGGGACCTCTTCGAGGGCCGCCCCTGGGTGCTCACCCCCACCCGGGACACCGACACCGAGGTGCTGAACCTCGCCCTGGAGCTGGTCTCGCACTGCCGCGCCGTGCCGGTCGTCATGGACGCCGACGCCCACGACCGGGCCGTGGCCCTCGTCTCCCACATGCCCCACCTGGTGTCCAGCCTGGTCGCCGCGCGCCTTGAGCACGCCGAGGAGGCCGCCGTGCGGCTGTGCGGGCAGGGCATCCGGGACGTCACCCGGATCGCCGCCTCCGACCCGGGCATGTGGATCGACATCCTCTCCGCCAACCCCGGGCCGGTCGCCGACCTGCTCAGCGACGTCGCCGCCGACCTGGAGGAGACCGTGCGGGCGCTGCGCGCACTGCAGTCCTCCGACGAGGACAAGCGCCGGGAGGGCACCACCGGCATCCGGGACGTGCTGCGCCGCGGCAACGCCGGGCAGGTGCGGGTGCCCGGCAAGCACGGGTCCGCCCCGCGGGTCTACGAGACGGTGGCGGTGCTCATCGACGACCAGCCGGGACAGCTGGCGCGGATCTTCGCGGACGCCGGCCGGGCGGGCGTCAACATCGAGGACGTGCGGATCGAGCACGCGACCGGGCAGCAGGCCGGTCTGGTGCAGCTGATGGTCGAGCCCAAGGCGGCCCCCGGCCTGGTGGCGGCGCTGCGGGAGCGGGGCTGGGCGATCCGGCAGTAGGGCGCGGGCGGTGCCGTTGCTCACGTCCGGGCCGGGGCGCCGGGACGTGGGCCGAACGGGGGACCGGTACCCAGTAACCTTGTCGTGGGTCTTTGCGCCCCGTCCCCGCCCACCAGGTCCAGGAAGGTATCCCACAGTGGAAAGCGCCACGCCCGTGATTGTCGCCATCGACGGTCCCTCCGGCACGGGCAAGTCGAGCACGTCGAAGGCCGTGGCCGCGCAGCTCGGTCTGAGCTACCTGGACACCGGCGCCCAGTACCGGGCGATCACCTGGTGGATGGTGAACAACGGGATCGACATCGAGGACCCCTCCGCGATCGCCGCCGTCGCCGGGAAGCCGGAGATCGTCTCCGGCACCGACCCGAAGGCGCCGGCGATCATGGTCGACGGCGTGGACGTGGCCCGGCAGATCCGTGAGCAGGACGTCACCTCCAAGGTCAGCGCGGTCAGCGCGGTCCCGGAGGTGCGGGCGCGGATCACCGAGCTGCAGCGCAACATCGCCGCGGCCGCCGCCAAGGGCATCGTGGTCGAGGGCCGCGACATCGGCACCACCGTGCTGCCCGGCGCCGATGTGAAGATCTTCCTCACCGCCTCGCCGGAGGCGCGGGCCGCCCGCCGCAGCGGCGAGCTCAAGAACGCCGACCTCGACGCCACCCGCGAGGCCCTGGTCAAGCGGGACGCGGCCGACTCCAGCCGCAAGGTCGCGCCCCTGGCCAAGGCGGACGATGCGATCGAGGTGGACACCACCGAGCTGACCCTGCAGCAGGTCGTCGAGTGTGTCGTCACCCTCATCGAGGAGAAGCGAGCCGGGAAGTGACTCAGCTCCCCTCCGAGCGGGGCGCCGAGTTCGGCCGGCGCCTCGGCGTCGGTCTCATGTACGGACTGTGGAAGCCGCGGGTGCTGGGCGCCTGGCGGGTTCCGGCGAGCGGCCCTGTGATCCTCGCCGTCAACCACGCGCACAACATCGACGGCCCCATGGTCATGGGCGTCGCCCCGCGTCCGGCGCACTTCCTGATCAAGAAGGAGGCGTTCGTCGGCCCGCTCGGCCCGTTCCTGACCGGCATCGGCCAGGTGAAGGTCGACCGCGGCAGCCCCGACCGCACCGCGATCGCGCAGGCGCTCGGCGTGCTGGAGCAGGGCGGCGTGCTCGGGATATTCCCCGAGGGCACCCGGGGCGAGGGGAACTTCGCCTCGATCCGCGCCGGGCTCGCGTACTTCGCGGTGCGCAGCGGGGCGCCGATCGTGCCGGTCGCCGTGCTGGGAAGCTCCGACCGGCCCGGACGGTTGATAAAGGCGCTGCCCCCGCTGCGGTCGCGCGTCGACGTCGTCTTCGGCGACCCGTTCGACGCGGGCGACGGCAGCGGGCGGCGCACCCGCAGGGCGCTGGACGAGGCCACCGAACGCATCCAGAAGCAGCTCACCGCCCATCTGGAGAACGCCAGGGCTCTCACCGGACGCTAGGGTCGGCCCCCGGCGCCGGTGCCGGTGCCGGGGTCGCGCTGTGCAACGGACGCCGCCCGGATTTTCGCGGGCGGGCCCGGGGCGGACCCTGCGACACTGAGCAGTGGATCAGCTCCCTGGCCGGAGCGGACCCACCGACCACCACGAAGGAACGACGAGGTACGGACTTCATGAACGACCACAGCCAGCCCGACGGCTCGGCCAAGCACGAGCACGATCACGGGGCGCTCGGCGACGCCGAGTACGCGGAGTTCATGGAGCTCGCCGCGGAGGAGGGCTTCGAGCGGGAGGACGTCGAGGGCGCGATCGAGGCGGCCGGTCACGGCCCGCTGCCCGTGCTCGCGGTCATCGGCCGCCCCAATGTCGGCAAGTCGACTCTGGTGAACCGCATCATCGGCCGCCGGGAGGCGGTCGTCGAGGACAAGCCGGGCGTCACCCGTGACCGGGTCACCTACGAGGCCGAGTGGGCGGGCCGCCGCTTCAAGGTCGTCGACACCGGCGGCTGGGAGCAGGACGTCCTCGGCATCGACGCCTCCGTCGCCGCGCAGGCCGAGTACGCCATCGAGGCCGCCGACGCGGTGGTGTTCGTGGTGGACGCCAAGGTCGGCGCCACCGACACCGACGAGGCCGTGGTGCGGCTGCTGCGCAAGGCCGGCAAGCCGGTCGTGCTCTGCGCCAACAAGGTGGACGGCCCGAGCGGCGAGGCCGACGCCGCCTATCTGTGGTCCCTGGGCCTCGGCGAGCCGTACCCGGTCTCCGCGCTGCACGGCCGCGGCACCGGCGACATGCTGGACCAGGTGCTCGAGGTGCTGCCGGACGCCCCGGCCCAGACCTTCGGCACCGCCGTCGGCGGCCCGCGCCGGGTCGCCCTGATCGGCCGGCCCAACGTCGGCAAGTCCTCCCTGCTGAACAAGGTCGCCGGCGAGGAGCGCGTCGTCGTCAACGAGCTCGCCGGCACCACCCGCGACCCGGTCGACGAGCTGATCGAACTCGGCGGCAAGACCTGGAAGTTCGTCGACACCGCGGGCATCCGCAAGCGCGTCCACCTCCAGCAGGGCGCCGACTACTACGCCTCGCTGCGCACCGCCGCCGCGGTGGAGAAGGCCGAGGTGGCGGTCGTCCTGATCGACGCCTCCGAGTCCATCTCGGTGCAGGACCAGCGCATCGTCACCATGGCGGTGGAGGCGGGCCGTGCGCTGGTGCTCGCCTTCAACAAGTGGGACACCCTCGACGAGGAGCGCCGCTACTACCTGGAGCGGGAGATCGAGACCGAGCTCGGCCAGGTCGCCTGGGCGCCCCGGGTGAACGTCTCGGCGCGCACCGGACGGCACGTGGAGAAACTGGTCCCGGCGATCGAGACGGCGCTGGCGGGCTGGGAGACCCGGGTCCCGACCGGCCGTCTGAACTCCTTCCTCGGCGAGCTGGTCGCCGCCCACCCGCACCCGGTGCGGGGCGGCAAGCAGCCGCGCATCCTGTTCGGCACCCAGGCGGGCACCAAGCCGCCGCGGTTCGTGCTCTTCGCCACCGGGTTCATCGAGGCGGGCTACCGGCGCTTCATCGAGCGCCGGCTGCGCGAGGAGTTCGGCTTCGAGGGCACGCCCATCCACATCTCGGTGCGGGTGCGCGAGCGGCGCGGCAAGAAGAAGTAGCGCCAGGCCGTCAGGCTTTCAGGCAGTGAGACGGGGCGGTCCCCAAGGGGGGCCGCCCCGTCGTCTGTGTGCTCGTCTGTGCCGCTGCCGGGTGGTCGTAGGCCGCTGCCCGCCGGCTACAGGCCCCGGCGCGGCATCGGCGGCAGCCCGGCCGGCACCCGCTGCCACTGCGGCTGGGGGCCGGCACCGCTCTGCCGGGCGCTGCCGGCCCCGACGCTGTAGGCGCTGTACGCCCCGCCGCCCAGGGAGCCACCGATGGAGCCCGAGCCATGACCGCCGTAGGAGCCCGTGCGGTGCGCGAGGCTCCCGAAGGCGTCGAAGCCGAGCCGCTCCTCACCGCTGCGGTCACCCGGCAGCGAGCGGCGGGACTCGACGTACTCGGCGTAGAGCGCGTCGTAGATCGGCGTGGCCGAGGGGCAGCGCCGGGCGTCCCGGACCGGTCCCACGGGGGCGGGGACCGACGGGAGCGGCTGGCGGCGGGAAAGGTCGTATGCGTGCACGTATGTGCAAACGACCCTGCCCGGCAAGGGATGCGGTCCCCTGCGGGGCTTTCGCCGGAAGCTGCCCGCGCGGCCCTCGGGCGCCGGTCAGGTGCCGGCGAGTGGCAGGGCTGCGCCGACCAGTTGGCCGCCCGCTGCCGCGCGGTCCAGGGCCTCGCGGAGCAGGTCCTCGCGGGGCTGGCGGCCGATGGAGCCGACCGGGGCGGCGAACATCAGCACCTGCTGGTGCTTGTTGGCGGCCGCGCGCCAGCCGTCGGTCACCTGCAGCGGCTGGTGCGCCTGCCACCAGGCCACCGGGCGGCCGCCGTCGGGGCCCGGCTGGAGCACCGCGTGCAGCTGCCCCACGGCCAGCAGCACCGACCAGCCGTGCAGTACCGGCGGCACCGCCGACAGCTCGCTCAGCGGCATGAAGCCCTGCTCGATCAGCAGCGGCAGGAAGTCGTCGCCGGAGCCGTACGAACCGGGGCGGGAGACCGGCGCGGTCGGTTCCACGACCAGGGCCGGGTGCAACTCCCCGGCGATCAGGACCAGTCCGCTGGTCACCCCGAGCACGGCCTGCTGGGGCGCGTTCTGCTGCGCCGCCGGCTGCGGGGCGGGCTCCTGGGCCGCCTGGCCGCCGCTGATGGACCGCACGGCACCCCTCAGCTGCTCCTCGGTGACCTGGACGACCTGCGAGGGCAGACAGGTGGCGTGGGCGAAGGCGAGGACGGCGGTCTCCTCCCCGATGAACAGGACGGTGCTGGTGCGCTCCTGCTCCGGGTCGCCCGGGGTGCGGCACGAGGTGCAGTCGTAACCGCCCGGGGCGGTGTCTCCGGCGAGCAGACGGTCGGCTTCTTCGTCGCCGATCTCGGCGCGTACCTCGTCGCTGACGTCGAGCATGCGCGGCACGGGTGGCTCCCTCGGGATGCGGTGCGTGACGGGACCGGGTGGCTCCCGGCCCGTGGTCCGGGTGGATCCCCGGCTCATGAAGAAGACAACGGACGATCTGTGGCGGTAGTCACGCCCTCGGACGAACGGAATCGAACCGACCGACGCACACCGTCACGTTCGGCGCGGAATCGGGCACTCACCGTCAACTGGCCGCAGGGGTAAAGAAGTTGGGAGCGTGAGGTGGGTCACGCAGCGGCGGCCCGAGTGGTCGACAAATCAGGAAATCAGCTGATGAAATGGGTGGCCGAAATTCGCCGCTACCTCAGGTAATGCCCAACTGGCCTGCCGGGACGGGCCGTTGGTTGCTCCGCGGCCGCGAGGCTCCTTACATTCCTCCGCCGTGTGCACCGAGCACCGCCCGGGTACGTCCGCCGACCGCACCATCCCATGCTCCACCGCACCACCCCCGACAGGCGGACGGGGCGAGCGCGGACCGTGCGCCCCATGGCGCGGCGGGCGGCGCAACGCCCAGGGGACCCCGGGTTGTTCGAGAGGGAACTACATGTCCGAATGTGCCCATAACACCCGCGACTCCCGCGACCCCGGCACCTCCCGCGACACCGGGAGCACCGGAGGCCGGGCCCGTACGACGGCCGTCCTGGCCGGTGCGGCGCTGCTCGCACCCCTGGGGCTGCTGGCCGGCGGCGGCAGCGCCGCCGCGGCGGACAGCGGGGTGTGGGACCGCATCGCCCAGTGCGAGAGCGGCGGCAACTGGCACATCAACACCGGCAACGGCTACTACGGCGGGCTCCAGTTCTCCGGCGCCACTTGGCGCGCCTTCGGCGGCACGGCCTACGCACCGACCGCCGACCGGGCCACCAAGGCCCAGCAGATCGCCATCGCCACCAAGGTCCAGCGCGCCCAGGGCTGGGGCGCCTGGCCCGTCTGCTCGGCCCGCGCGGGGGCCTCCGGCAGCGCACCGGCGACCGGCCCGGTGAGCGCGAACCGGGCGCCGCAGAAGGCCGCCGAGCCGGCCAAGCCCGCGAAGCCCGCGAGGAAGGCCGCCGAGCCGTCGCAGTCCGCGGCGTCCGCGCGGTCCGCCGGACACCCGGACCGTGACCACTCCCGCGGCGACTGCACCGTCCGCGCGGGGGACACCCTCAGCGGCATCGCGGCACGGCACGGCACCACATGGCAGCGGCTGTACGCCGTCAACAAGGCCGTCATCGGCGGCGATCCCGATGTGATCCTTCCGGGCCAGCGGCTCAAACTCTGAGAACAGCCGAGAACAGCCGAGAACAGCCGAGAACAGCCGAGAACAGCCGAGAACGGCTGAGAACAGCCGAGAAGGGCTGAGAACGGCAGTGCGAACTCTGAACCCTCCGGCCGGGTTCAGATGCCGGGGAGGCGGGCGACCTCACCCGCCTCCCCGGCGAACACGACCGCACCGCGGCGCAGTTCGTAGACGAACGCGGGACGGCCGTGCAGGGCGGGCGGCAGCCGCTGCTCCGCCAGCACCACACAGGCGTCCAGGGACGCCAGCAGCTCGTACGTGCGGGCCGCGACCGCGGGTGACATGCCCTGTGCCGGCTCGTCCACGAGCAGCACGCGCGGCCGGGCCAGCAGGGCGCGGGAGATCGCCAGCATCCGCTGCTCGCCGCCGGAGAGCGTGCCCGCCCGGCGGTCCAGCAGCGGCCGCAGCGCCGGGTAGGCGTCCAGGGCGGGAGAGGGCTCGGGCGCGGCGAGGGCGAGATTCTCCCGCACCGTCAGGGAGCCGAACACCGCCCGCCGCTCCGGCACCAGACACAGCCCCCGGCGGGCCCGTTCGAACGCCGGCATCCGGGTCACGTCGGCGCCGTCCCACACCACCGCCCCGGCCGACAGCCGCACGGTGCCGGCCAGGGCGCGCAGCACGGTGGTGCGCCCCGACCCGTTGCGCCCGAGCAGCACCGTCAGGCCGGGTCCGGGCGCGACGAGGGTGACGCCGTGCAGGGCCTCCAGGGGCCCGTAGCGCACGCGCGCCCCGCGCAGTTCGACGGTGGTCGTCATCGTCCGGTCGCCTCCCCGAGGGTGTCCAGGACATGGCCCGGCGGTCCGGTGGCGACGATCCGGCCGGCCGTCATCACATGCACCACGTCCGCGAGGTCGGCGACCAGGTCGAGGTCGTGCTCGACCACCAGCAGTGCCATGCCGTCGGCGGCCAGCGCCTTCAGGATCCGCGCCAGCGCGGCCACTTCGGCGGTGTCCAGACCGGCCGCGGGCTCGTCCAGCAGCAGCACGCGGGGGCCGCCGGCCAGGGCGCGGGCGAGTTCGACGCGGCGCAGCGTGCCGGTCGGCAGACCGGCGGCGGGCAGCGCCCGCACCGGCCCGTCAAGGCCGAGCAGCCGCAGCGTCCGCTCCACGGCACCGGGATCGCTCACCCGGCCCTGCTCGGCGCCGACCCGTACGTTCTCCGCCACCGTGAGCGTCGGGAACACCGCCAGCTGCTGGAACGTCCGCGCGACGCCCAGCCGGGTGCGCGCGTGCGCGGGCAGCCGCGTGACGTCCCGTGCGCCGAACCGCACGACCCCCCGCTCGGGCCGCAGCGTCCCGGCGAGACAGTGGAACAGCGTGCTCTTCCCGGCCCCGTTGGGCCCCACCACCGCCGTGACCCGCCCCGGCGGCACCCGCAGACCGACTCCGTCCAGCGCGATGAACCCCCCGTACCGGACACGCAGTGCCCGCGCCTCGAGCACGGACACGTCACCCGGCCCGTACGCGGCCGCCGCGCCCGCCCAGCCGGCGGGCCGGCCCGGTCCACCGGGCGCCACCGCCCCGGAGCGGCCGGGGAACCAGAGCCACCGCCGACCGAGGCCCCGGCGCCGGGGCCGTGACGCCCCGCGGCCGTCCGCCGCCTCCGCGTCGGCCGTACGGCGCTCACCGAAGCGCGAGTTCCCCCGCCCCGTCGGCGGGGTGGTGGAGTCCGTGCTCGGTGTGGGGCGCTCGGGCCCCGTGGTGCCGGTGTCGCGCGCGTCCGGGGCCCCCTTCGCACCCCGGCGGCCGCCCGTGGTCCCCGATGGCCCGCCGCCCGCCTTCTCCCGCTCCGTTGGTCGGGTGCCGGTGTCCCGTGCGTCCGGGGCTGCTTCCGTGTCCCGGGGGCCACTTGCGGGTCTCGCCGGGCGGCCGCCCGACTCCTCCCGCCCCGCCGGCGGGGTGGCGGTGTCGAGGGATGCTCCGGTGCTCGGTGTGGGGCGCTCGCGCCAAGCGGGGCCGGTGTCTTGGGCCTCCGGAGCTGTCTCCGTGCCCCGGACATGGCTCACGGCGCTCGCCGGGCCGGCGCCCGCTGTCCCGGTCGTTGCCGTGGCGCCGGACGCTACTGGTACCGGTGGGGGCTCCTCGGGTGGGCCGTGGAGGCGGCGGCGGAGACGGGTGCCCAGCGGCGTCAGGGACGGGGTGCCGTGGAGGCGTTGAGCGGCGGAGCGGAGGGCCTCGTAGGGGCCGCCGGGGAAGCGGCCCACGAGGACGGCCAGGACGCCGATGACGGCCGCCGCCACGCCGCCCCGGGTGCCCGCGTCGAGGCCGACCAGGAGGGCCGCGGCGAGCAGGGCGCCCAGGGTGCTGTCGGCGCCCAGGACCACCACCGCGGCGAACCACAGCAGGCCCCGCACGGGGTCGAACGCGGCCGGGTCGAAGGCGCGCAGCCCCATGCCGAGCATGCCGCCGCCGAGCGCGGCCAGCGCGGCACCGCAGACGAAGGCGAGCAGCTTGAGGGAGGGCACGGGCACGCCCGCCGCGCGGGCCCCGGACTCGTGGTCCCGCATGGCGGCCAGGGCGCGTCCGACGCGGCCCCGGCGCAGCGCGGCCGTCGCCAGCAGCGCGCACACCAGGAGGGCCAGCTCCAGGGCGTAGTAGGCGCGGTCGTTGTCGAAGCCGGCGGGGCGGTTCAGGAACAGGCCCGCCGTGGCGTAGGGCTGGGCGAAGACGAAGCGGCTCACGCCCACGCCGACCGCGAAGGTCGCCAGCGCCAGGGCCAGGCCCCGGCGGCCGATCGCCGGCCAGCCGGTGAGCACCCCCAGGGGCGCCACCAGGATGACCGCCACCGCCAGCGCGGCCAGCTCCGGCAGCCGGGGCAGGCCCGGGAAGCGCCCGGCGGCCAGCAGGGCCGTGAACAGGGCGCCCAGGCCCGCGTACGCCGCCTGGCCGAGGGAGATCTGCCCGCCCCGGCCCGTGACCACGACCAGCGACAGCAGCACGACGCCGAGCGCCGGCACCTGCACGGCCGTGTGCAGATCGCGCCCGGCGAAGCCCAGCGGCAGCAGAAAGAGCACCCCGGCCACGATCCAGGCGCCCGGCGGCGTCGGCACCCGCGCGGTCGCCGAGCGCGGCAGCGCGTCGCGCGTGCCCACACCGGGCAGCGCCAGCGCGGCGATCAGCAGCGCGACGACGAACAGGTTGGAGCCGAGCGCCTGCACCAGCGGCTGCGCCCAGCCGGACGGATGCAGCCGGGTCAGCTGGCTCTGCGCCACCCCGATGCCGAGCGCCACGACGACCGCCACCGACAGGCTCCGCATCCGCGCGGCCACCGCGACCGCCAGCACCTCCATCACCAGCAGCGGCAGCCCGTACGGGTCCAGCCGCACGTACGGCGCCAGCAGCACCCCGGTGAGTCCCGCGGTGAACGAGCCGAACGCCCAGCCCACCGCCGCCACCCGGTCCGCGTCCACGCCGCCGAGCACCGCCAGCTGCCGGTCGTCCACCACCGCCCGCAGCTCCCGCCCGAACCGCGAGAAGCGCACCACTGCCGCGACCCCCGCGGCCAGCACCGCCACCACGGCCAGCTGGCCCCACGGCTCCGCCGCCAGCAGCACCGGCGCGTCGTCCCGCGCCCCCTGCCCCCACAGCAGCGCCGCCCCGCCCACCAGCAGCACGAACACCCCGAGGGAAGCCACCAAGGTCTGCGCCGGATCGCCGCCCAGCACCGACAGCGGCCGGAAGACGAACCGCTCCAGCACCACCCCGATCCCCGGAGCCACGACCACCAGCGCGAACACGGCCGCCCACCACAGCGGCCAGCCCCACTCCACCACGCACTGCCGCAGCACATAGGCGCACACCATGGCGATCGCCCCGTGCGCGAAGTTGAGCACCCCGGTCGCCCGGTACGTCACGATCAGGCCGATGCCGGTGAGTGCCGCGGCGGCGCCGACCGACAGCCCGGCCAGCGTGAGGTCGTACGTCAGCGAGGACATCGGCGGCCGGGCTTCAGTCGTCGTCCCCGGCGGGCTCACAGATCGGACAGGGCCTCAGCCGGCCGTCCGCCACCAGCGCCTTGTCCACCGGCACCGCCTCCGCCTTCCCCGCGACCAGCGGACAGTCCGCGCGGTGCCACAGCGTGCCGCCCGGCACCATCAGCATCTCGCCGCTGACCGCGACCGGCGCACCGGCCGCCTGCCCGGAGACGTCGACGCCGGCCGGCTCCGCCTCGACCAGCAGCCCGTACAGCTCCTCCACCCGGGTGGCGGCCAGCGCGTCGCGCCCGTGCGCCAGCAGCACCGCGCCCGCGATGATCAGCGCCGCGCCGGGGATGGTGCAGGAGGCCAGATAGGGCAGCTGCCGTTCGGCGTACCGCTCGCCGGAGATGCCGTACCAGCCGAGGACGCACAGCACCGCGCCGGCCGCGAGGGCCGCCCAGCCGGCCCACAGGGCGGGGTGCACGGTCCGCAGTCGGGCTGTCCGCATCCTGGCTCCCACAACGCTCGGGTTCGTCTCCGCGCATGTGCCGGCCCGCCCGTGTCCCGCGGCCCCCGGGTCCCGGATCCCCGGCGCACTGTCCAAGTCGGGCGTTGGCTTGCACTATGCCTTGTGGAAGCTGACCCTGAAAGAACCGGGCGCACATGGCCCGGACCGACACCCGGTGGTGAGCCAGATGGTTCTCGGCAGCGACCTCAGGCGGGGGACACGAGGAACACGGGGGACCAGGGGAAGACGCGGCCCGCGGCCGGCGCGGCGCGGCTCCGCCCTGGCGGCGGCCGCGATCCTGGTCCTCGGCCCCGGACTTGCGGCATGCGGCGATGACGACGACGGCGGCGGCGACTCCAGCCCGCCGCCCACACCGACACCCGAACGGACCACGAGCGCCCCGGCGAGCGCGCCCGCGGACCGCGCGGCCGCCGAACGGGAGATCCGGCAGAACTGGGAGAAGTTCTTCGACCCCGCCACCTCCCTGGAGGACAAGACGACCGTCCTGGAGAACGGCGAGCAGATGTCTCCGGTGCTCCAGGCCTTCAGCGGCGACCAGCGCGGCGGTCAGGTGCAGGCGAAGGTCACCAAGATCACCTTCACCTCGCCCACCGAGGCCGACGTGACCTACACCCTGACCCTCAAGGGCGCCACCGTCCTGCCCGACGCCTCCGGCACGGCCGTCGAGCAGGACGGCACCTGGAAGGTGTCCGCCAAGACCCTGTGCGCGCTGGTGCAGATGAGCGGCAATGGGTCGGCCACGGCCGTCCCGGGCTGCTGAGGTGCCGGCGCCCCGACGGGCCGCGTCCGCCCGGCCCCTGCCGCACCGCGGGCGGACGCTCCCGGCCCTGGCGCACCGTCGGTGGACGCTGCCCGCCACGGCGCTGGCCGCCGCCGCGCTCCTCGCCCTGACCGCGGCGTGCGGCAGCCGGCTGCCGGAGAGCGATTTCGGCACCGACGACCGCTCGCCCGCGCCCACCCGGGCCACGAGCGAGCCGCTGCACGTCGGCATCATCACCAGCGCCACCAGCCCGGTCGGCGGCAGCGCCTTCACCGGCCCGCGCGACGGAGCCAAGGCGTACTTCGACCGGCTCAACTCCCGCGGCGGCATCGACGGCCGGCGCGTCGAGGTGCACCTGTGCGACGACGGCGGCAGCGGCGTCGGCAACAACGAGTGCGTGCGCAAACTGGTCGACGAGCAGAAGGTGGTCGCCCTGGTGGCCACCACCGCCTTCGACTACGCGGGCGCCGCCCGGGTCTCGAGCGCCGGCGTCCCGGACATCGGCGGCCAGCCCATCGGCACCGCCTACGACACCTATCCGCACCTGTACAGCATCTACGGCACCTCGGCGCCCCGGAACGGCACGACCGGCTGGGACGGCAAGCTGTACGGCGGCACCGAGGTCTACCGCTACTTCAAACGCGAGCACGGCGCCCGCACCGCCGCGGTCGTCTCGTACAACCAGTCCGCCTCGGCCGCCTACGCACGGCTCATCGAACGCGGTCTGAAGGCCGAGGGCTACGACGTGGTCTCCGAGCAGGTCGACTTCGCGCTGCCCAACTTCCGCGCGGTGGCCGCCGATCTGAGGCAGCAGGGCGCCGATCTGGTCTTCGACGCCATCGACGCGCACGGCAACGCCCGCCTGTGCCGGGCGATGGACGAGGCCGGCGCGAAGGTCACCGCCAAGGTGACCAATGTGCAGAACTGGACCTCGGCCGTGACCCGCGACTACAAGGACGCCCCGAGCTGCCGCAACGCCCTGTGGGCGACCGGCCACAGCCGCAACTACGAGGACACCAGCCACCCCGCTGTGCGGGAATTCCGGGACGCCACCGCGGACTTGGAGACGCACTCCCAGTGGCAGCTGGAGGGCTGGGCGGCCGCCCGCTGGTTCACCGACGCCGCCAAGTCCTGCGCGAACGAGGGCATCACCCGCGCCTGCGTCGACGCGTACGTCAACCGCAGCGACGGCTACACCGCGGGCGGGCTGCTGCTCCCCGTCAGCTTCACACCGTCCCCCGAGCCGCCGAGGACCAGCCGGACCTGTCTGTCGGTGGCCCGCTGGCAGGACGGCAAGGGGTGGGTGAGCCAGGGCGACATGAACCGCACCTGCTTCACCGTCCCGCAGCTCGCCTACGAACCCTGAGACGGTCCCCCGTACCCCGAAGACGCACCAGCTTCCGGACAGAAGCTGTCCGCAACGGCTGGCAGACTTCCCTCCATGTTGGAGACCTCGGCCCGCCTGCTGCGCCTGCTGTCCCTGCTCCAGACCCACCGCGAGTGGTCCGGCGCCGACCTCGCCGAGCGGCTCGGCGTCAGCGCCCGCACCCTGCGCCGGGACGTGGACCGGCTGCGCGAGCTGGGCTACCCGGTCCACGCCAGCCCCGGCACCGGCGGCGGCTACCAGCTCGGCGCGGGCGCCCGGCTGCCGCCGCTGCTGCTCGACGACGACGAGGCGGTCGCCGTCGCCGTCGGCCTGCGCACCGCGGCCGGCGGCGGCATCGAGGGCATCGGGGAGACCTCGGTGCGGGCGCTGGCCAAACTGGAGCAGGTGCTGCCGGACCGGCTGCGCCGCCGGGTGAGCGCCCTGAACGCCTTCACCGTGCCCATGCTGCGCGGCCCGGGCGCCGACGCCGTCGACCCGGCGGTGCTGACCGAGCTGGCCCATCTGTGCCGGGACGCCGAGCGGCTGCGCTTCGAGTACCGCGACCACGAGGGCAACTCCAGTCGCCGCACCGTCGAGCCGCTGCGGCTGGTGTGCTCCGAGCGCCGCTGGTATCTGGTCGCCTGGGACCTCGACCGGTCCGACTGGCGCACCTTCCGCGTGGACCGCATCACCCCCAAGCCGCCGCACGGCCCCCGCTTCGAGCCGCGCGAACCCCCGGCCGAGGACCTCGCCGCCTACGTCTCCCGGGGCGTCTCCACCCGCGCCTACGCCACGCACGCCGTGATCCGGCTGCTGGCGCCCCTCGAGCAGGCCGCCGAACGTATCTCACCGAGCGCGGGTTTGCTGGAACCGGACGGCCCGGACGCCTGCCTGCTGCGCACCGGCGCCGGCAGCCTGGAGCTGATGGTCCTGCATGTGATGCTGCTCGGCCTCGAGTTCGAGGTGCTGGAGCCCGAGGAGCTGATCGACGCCGTCACCGCGGCTCGGGACCGGCTTGCTCGCGCTTCGGCTCGGGCTGAGGCGTCACGGCCGCGTACTCCGGGTGATGCAGATCGAACGCCGGCGACTCCGAACGGATCCGGGGCAGCGTCGTGAAGTTGTGCCGCGGCGGCGGGCACGACGTCGCCCACTCCAGGGAACGCCCGAAGCCCCAGGGGTCGTCCACCTCGACCTTCCGGCCGTACTTGGCGGTCTTCCAGACGTTGTAGAGGAACGGCAGCGTCGACATGCCAAGGAGGAACGCGCCGATCGTGGAGACCGTGTTCAGCGCGGTGAACCCGTCCGCCGCGAGATAGTCCGCGTAGCGGCGCGGCATGCCCTCGGCGCCCAGCCAGTGCTGCACCAGGAACGTGGTGTGGAAGCCGATGAACAGCGTCCAGAAATGGATCTTGCCGAGCCTTTCGTCGAGCATCTTCCCGGTGAACTTGGGCCACCAGAAGTAGAAGCCGGCGAAGACCGCGAAGACCACGGTGCCGAACACCACGTAGTGGAAGTGCGCCACCACGAAGTAGGAGTCCGTCACATGGAAGTCCAGCGGCGGCGACGCCAGGATCACCCCGGACAGACCGCCGAAGAGGAACGTCACCAGAAAACCCGTCGCCCACAGCATCGGCGTCTCGAAGGAGAGCGAACCCTTGATCATGGTGCCGCTCCAGTTGAAGAACTTCACCCCCGTCGGCACCGCGATCAGGAAACTCATGAAGGAGAAGAACGGCAGCAGCACCGCACCGGTGGCGAACATGTGGTGCGCCCACACCACCACCGAAAGACCGGTGATCGCCATGGTGGCGCCGACCAGCGTGAGATAGCCGAACAGCGGCTTGCGGGAGAACACCGGAATGATCTCGGTGACGATGCCGAAGAACGGCAGCGCGATGATGTAGACCTCGGGGTGCCCGAAGAACCAGAACAGATGCTGCCAGAGAATCGCGCCGCCGTTGGTCGCGTCGAACACGTGCGAGCCGAACCGGCGGTCCGCCTCCAGCACCAGCAGCGCCGCCGCCAGCACCGGGAACGCCATCAGGATCAGGATGGACGTGAACAGCGTGTTCCAGGTGAACAGCGGCATCCGGAACATGGTCATCCCGGGGGCGCGCATCCCGATGATGGTGGTGATGAAGTTGACCGCGCCGAGGATGGTGCCGAAGCCCGCCAGCGCCAGCCCCATGATCCACAGGTCGGCGCCGATGCCCGGCGAGTACTCCAGGCTGTTCAGCGGCGCGTAGGCGAACCAGCCGAAGGCGGCCGGACCCCCGGTCACCACCAGCGAGCCCAGCACGATCAGCCCGCCGAACAGGAACAGCCAGTACGAGAACATGTTCAGCCGCGGGAACGCCACGTCCGGCGAACCGATCTGCAGCGGCATCAGCTCATTGGCGAACCCGGCGAAGCTGGGCGTCGCGAACAGCAGCAGCATGATCGTGCCGTGCAGGGTGAACAGCTGGTTGAACTGCTCGTTGGTGACGATCTGCGTCCCCGGACGGCCCAGCTCGGCCCGCATCACCAGCGCCATCGCGCCGCCGATCAGGAAGAACACGAAGGATGTGATCAGGTAGAGGTGGCCGATCTTCTTGTGGTCCGTGGTGGTCAGCCAGTCGATGATCACGCGCCCGCGCCGCGTCGGCGCGGGCGCCGGTGCCGCCTGAACGGTCTGCGTCCCCATGGCTCCCTCGCCCCTTCGCTCTCGCGCACCGGGCGCCACGGCCCGTGCCACACGTTCCCGCGGGTCCCGCCATGATGCTCGCCCGGTGGGCGCTCCGACAGGGGGCGTGACCGGCCGGACGACGGAATCCGGAAATGGGACACGCCGCCCGGGTATTCGTCCGCGGGTGCGGGCCGGGCCGGGAAAATGCGCCCGTGACCCCTTGTCCGGGACTTAATCCCGGGCCGCACCGAGGCTCTCGCGCGACGCGCGGAAATCACCCTCGAATGCCCGGGGAAGGCGGCGAGAATCGCTCGTTGGTGTGACGGTCCGTGGACCGGTCGGCTGTCGTGATCCTGTGACACAAGCGTGACCGCCGGCAGACACCGGGCCGTCCGGGGAAGACCGGGGGCCGTCCGGGAGGGCCGGGGGGCCGTCCGGGGAGCCGGGCTTCCCCGCGCACCGGGCAGGGCATAGCGTGGCCGCATGGCACCCATCCCGACACCCTCCGCGGAACCCGACGACAACCCGGACGCCTATGTGGGCCTGGCCGCAGGCCGCGCCGAGGACCTGGCGCGCGAGCGCGGCTGGTCGACGGTGCGGGCTCTGCCGCCCGGCGCGATCATCACCATGGAGTACCGGGTGGGCCGGCTGAACTTCGAGGTGAAGGACGGCCGGGTGGCGCGGGCCTGGAAGGGCTGAAGGCCCCGCACAGCGGCGGCCCGGAAGGCTGAAGGCCCCGCACAGTGGCGGCCCGGAGGGCTGAGGACCTGCACAGAGGCCCCGGTTCCGCG
>NZ_BAAAIZ010000064.1:0-18774 GCF_039526425.1 Streptomyces thermospinosisporus | reverse complement strand
CCTTGGCCTGTGCGGGAACGGCGGCCTCAGGGCCGGCCCGCGGGCGAGGTGCCGCGCGGGTGGTGCCGCTCGGGCTGCGGACGGCGGCTGCCGGCCGGGGTGACCGGAGTGCGCTCCGCGCGCGTGGTGTGCGGTCCCGGCGCCAGATAGGCGGGCGGACGGCTGCCCGCGCGGCCTGCGCCGACCGGCTCCCGCGCCGGGGCGTCGTCGTGGCCGGACAGCGGCGTGAGCACCACCGGAGCACCGGCGGGGCGGAGCCCGGCGGCCCGGCGGCGGTCGCGCCAGCGGTCCCGCAGGTCGAGGATCCGGGTCTCGGAACGGGCGATCAGCGGCTCGAACCAGGGCAGCGCCAGCAGGATCAGCAGGCCCGCCGCCCAGCCGAGGAGCACATCGCTCAGCCAGTGCGTACCGAGGTAGACGGTGGCCATGCCCACGCCGAGCGAGGTCACTGCGGACAGTGCCGACAGCCAGCGCCGCGCCCGCGGGGTGGAGGCCAGATAGGCCAGGATTCCCCAGGTCACCACGGCGTTCGCGGTGTGACCGCTGGGAAATATGTCCCCGCCGAGGAACATCTCGTTGGAGCCGATCTCCGTCGCGTAATGCGGTCCCAGGCGCCCCATGCCGTACTTGGCGGCGCCCACGGTGACGTTGAGCAGCAGCAGGGAGACCCCGAGCGCGAGCAGCGGGCGCAGCGTGTGCTGCCGCCAGGAGCGCCAGCCCAGCCAGGCCGCGACCATCACCGCGGTCGGACCGCGCTGGCCGAGGACCACGTAGTAGTCCACGAAGGCGTGCAGCTCGGACCACTGCTGGTAGGGGCGGAAGAACATCACCTGCCAGTCCAGCCGGACCAGCCAGGAGGTGTCGAGCACGGCCCACACGATCGCCAGGTAGAAGGCCAGAGTGGCGCCGAAGAGCACCACCCGGTGCCGGCTCATCCGCGGCACGTCGATGTGAGCCGGTCGTTCCGGCTCACGATCCAGCCTCGCGAACACCCGGTCCAGTCGGGTGGGCTTCCGTTCGGTACGCACCCGATCGACGTTACAGCGAGTGAGCGTGGAACCCCGTCGAATCAGCGGCTTTGTGATGACGATGTGATGTGGCATTCCTCTCAGCTGCGCCTTTAATTCCGGCATTTCTGCAATCACCGGAGGCCGTGGCTTTCAATTCTCCTGATCGTTACGGACAGTGAATTGGTTACGGCTTCTTCCATTGTTCGGCAAGGTTATGCCCGGGCATTTCCCGGGCCCTCACGCCCGCGTCCTGGCACCCGCGTCCGAGCGTCTCAGGGAGACCCGATCACGGGGACCCGATCACGGGGACCCGATCACGGGGACCCGATCACGGGGGACCCGAGCCGTTCAGCCAGAAGGCCCCGTACACCGCGGAGATCACCGCGAGCGCACCGATCACCGTTGTCGCGGTACGCCTGCCCCGCATCGCCAGGGCCATGGCCGGGGGCAGCAGCAGCGGAAAGGCCGGCAGCAGCAGACGCGGCTTGGAGCCGAAGTAGCTCGAGGCGCAGAGGGCGAGCGCCGTGACGACCCCGGCGTACACCAGGAGGGGGAGCGGCTGGCGCTGCCGTACGCAGACCGCGTACAGCCACACCACCAGCGCGACCCCGGCGATCAGCCCCAGCCCGGCCAGGACCGAGGGGAACGAGGTGAGCTTCCCGGCGACGAACCGGGCGAAGGCGTACCCCCCGTCGAACCCGTTCCGCCACCCGGCCTGCACCTTCAGGTAGCCGAAGACGCCGTCCCCGGTCCGCCACCCCACCCACAGCACATAGCCGGCCACGCCGAGCGGGGCGAGAGCCATGCCGAGGACCAGCCGCAGCCGGTCACCGGCGGCGGCGCGTGCCGCCGGCCGTGCGCCGCCGTCCGGTTCCGTGCTCCGGCCCCGCATCCAGCAGACCGCCCCGGCCGCCCAGACGGCCGCCACCACCGCAAGGCCCACCGGGCGGGTCAGGCCGGCCAGCGCCGCCAGGGCGCCCGCGGCGAGCCAGTGCCCCGTGAGGGCGGCGTACAGGGCCCAGGCGGCCAGCGCGGTGAACAGCGACTCGCTGTACGCCATCGACTGCACCACGCCGACCGGCAGCGCCGCCCACAGCAGGACCGCGCACACCGCCGTCCGGCGGCCGTGCACATGCTCCGCGACCGCGTAGATCCCGCAGGCCGCGGCGAGCGAGGCGAGCAGGCTGACCAGGAAGCCGCCGTCCGCGTACGACAGCGGCGACACCGCCGCCACCAGCCGCTCCAGCCAGGGCAGCAGCGGGAAGAATGCCAGGTTCGAGTGCACGTCCCCGTTCGGCAGCCGCACCTCGTAGCCGTAGCCCAGCTCGGCGACCCGGGTGTACCAGAGCGCGTCCCAGCGGGCCGTCAGCAGGGTGTACGCGCTCTTGCCGCGGGCCTCGCTCCACAGCGCGAGGACGATGAGGCCGAGGGCCCGCACGGCGGCGTACCCGAGGAGCGCCGGGGCGGCCCGGCGCAGGAGCGGGACGGGACGGGCCGCGGCACGCGGTGCAAGATCGGTCACCTGCCCGATTATCGACCGGAACGCGCACCTCCCCGCCAGGGACGGCTTCATCACGCCCGTTAGTGGCGTACACCACAGCGGTCTCACAGATGTGATGAGAGGCCCACCACTCGACCACGGCTCTCACTCGCGTACGCTGACGTGTCACTCGCCATGTCGTTGCGCGGGCCGGGGACACCGCTCCTCTCCGGCCGAGCCGCGGGGAGTCCCCACCCCGCGGGCCCGCCGACGCGAGGGAACATCTGGGAGGTACGTACATGTCCGGGACGACCACGGCCGCCACCGCGCTGCGCCGTCGGGCGGCCGGGGCCGGTGCCAACCGCTGGGTGGTGCTCGTCGTCCTCTGCGTCAGCCTGCTGCTCGTCGCCGTCGACGCCACCGTGCTGCACGTGGCGGTCCCCGCCGTCACCGAGGATCTCAAGCCCGGTGCGATCGAGCTGCTCTGGATCGTCGACGCCTATCCACTGGTGTGCGCCTCGCTGCTGATCCTCTTCGGCACGCTCGGCGACCGGGTCGGCCGCAGACGCGTCCTCCTGCTCGGCTACGCCCTCTTCGGCCTCGCCTCCGGCATGGCGGCCTTCGCGGACAACGCCCAGGTCCTCATCGTGGCGCGGGCGCTGCTCGGCGTCGGCGGCGCGATGATCATGCCGGCCACTCTGTCGATCCTCCGCCAGGTCTTCCCGGACCGGCGCGAGCGCGCCCTCGCCATCGGGGTGTGGAGCGCGGTCGCCGCGGTGGGCGCCGCCGTCGGGCCGCTGCTCGGCGGCTTCCTGCTGGAGCACTTCTGGTGGGGCTCGGTCTTCCTGGTCAACATCCCGCTGATGCTGGTCAGCCTCCCGGTGGGCCGGATCCTGCTGCCGGAGTCCAAGGGCGACGGCCGGGGCCCGTGGGACGTGGCCGGCGCGCTGATGGCGGCGGCCGGACTGTTCGCCCTGGTCTACGGAGTGAAGCGGCTCGGCAGCGGCGAGCACGTCACCGGCCCGGGCACGGTGCTGCCGCTGCTCGCCGGGGCCGTCCTGCTCGCCGTCTTCGTCCGCCGTCAGCGGCGCCGTGCGCACCCCCTGATCGACCTCAAAACGTTCTCCCGGCCCGCGTTCAGCACCTCGGTGGGCTGCATCGTGCTGGCCATGCTCGCGCTGGTCGGCCTGGAGCTGATCGCCGCCCAGTACCTCCAGCTGGTGCTCGGCCTGTCCCCGCTGGAGACAGGGCTGCGGCTGCTGCCGCTGACCTTCGCGGCGATGGCGGCCGGCCTCGCGGGCGCCAGGATGCTGCGCCGGTTCGGCCCGCGCCGCATGGTGTGCGCCGGCTTCTGCCTGACCGCCGCCGCCGTGGTGGCCCTCACCGCGATGGGCAGCCAGGACAACCCGGCGCTGATGCTGACCGGCTTCGTGCTGCTCGGCTTCGGCCTGGAGACCACCCTGTTCGGGGCGTACGAGTCGATGCTGAGCGAGGCGCCACCGGAGCAGGCGGGCGGCGCCGCGGCGATCGGCGAGACCTCCTACCAGCTCGGCGCCGGCATCGGCATCGCGCTCCTCGGCAGCGTCATGAACGCCGCCTACGCCCCCGGCCTCAGCGGTGTGCCCGGGGTGCCCGAGCGGGCGTCGGCGTCCGCCTCGCACTCGCTGGGCGAGGCCTACGAGGTCGCCGCCCAGCTCGGCGGCCCCGCCGGGACCGCCCTGCGCAACGCCGCCCGCCACTCCTTCGTGCACGGCCTGCATGTGACGCTGCTGGTCAGCGCCGGCCTGCTGCTGCTCGGCGCGGCGATGGCGCTGCGGCTGCCGCTCCGGATGCAGTGCGAGCCGCCGGTACTCGACCTGCCCGCTCCCCGCGAGGCCGCGGAGCCCCGGGTCTCCGAGCTGAAGGTGTGACACCTGCCGCGGGGCCGGGCTGGACGTGCGGCGGACGGCGTCGTAACGTCGCCCCGACCGCTTGACTAGCAGTGCTAGTCACATTGCCCCGGAGGGTCCCATGTCCGCGAAGTCAGCGAAGTCCGCGAAGCTGCCTCCCTTCGACCCCGCAGACCCGCTCGGCATCGACGATCTGCTGGAGCCGGAGGACCTGGCGATCCGGGACACCGTGCGCGGCTGGGCGGCCGACAGGGTGCTGCCGTACATCGCCGACTGGTACGAGAAGGGCGAGCTGCCCGGCATCCGGGAACTGGCCCGCGAGCTGGGCGGGATCGGGGCCCTCGGCATGTCCCTCGACGGCTACGGGTGCGCGGGCGCCAGCGCCGTGCAGTACGGGCTGGCCTGCCTGGAGCTGGAGGCGGCCGACTCCGGGATCCGCTCCCTGGTCTCGGTGCAGGGCTCCCTGGCGATGTACGCCATCCACCGCTACGGCAGCGAGGAGCAGAAGCAGGAGTGGCTGCCGCGGATGGCGTCCGGTGAGGTCATCGGCTGCTTCGGGCTCACCGAACCCGACCACGGCTCCGACCCGGCGTCGATGCGCACCTACGCCAAGCGTGACGGCTCCGACTGGGTGCTCAATGGCCGCAAGATGTGGATCACCAACGGCTCGGTGGCCGGGGTCGCGGTCGTGTGGGCGCAGACCGACGAGGGCATCCGCGGCTTCGCCGTGCCGACCGACGTCCCCGGCTTCTCCGCCCCCGAGATCAAGCACAAGTGGTCGCTGCGCGCCTCCGTCACCAGCGAGCTGGTTCTCGACGACGTCCGGCTGCCGGCCGACGCCGTGCTGCCGGAGGTCACCGGGCTGCGCGGCCCGCTGAGCTGTCTGTCGCACGCGCGGTACGGGATCGTCTGGGGCGCCATGGGCGCCGCGCGCAGCTGTTTCGAGGCGGCGGTCGACTACGCCAGGTCACGGGAGCAGTTCGGGCGGCCCATCGGCGGATTCCAGCTGACCCAGGCCAAACTCGCCGACATGGCGGTCGAACTGCACAAGGGGATTCTGCTCGCCCATCACCTGGGGCGGCGCATGGACGCCGGCCGCCTGCGTCCCGAGCAGGTCAGCTTCGGCAAGCTCAACAACGTCCGCGAGGCCATCGGCATCTGCCGCACGGCCCGCACGATTCTCGGTGCCAACGGGATCTCGCTGGAGTACCCCGTGATGCGGCACGCGACGAACCTCGAGTCGGTGCTCACCTACGAGGGCACCGTCGAGATGCACCAGCTGGTGCTGGGCAAGGCGCTCACCGGGATCGACGCGTTCCGGTAGACGGCCGGACCGGGGGAGGAGGCGGGACCGGTGAGCGTCCTGAAGGCGGTTCTGCCTCAGCTCTGGTTGAAGAAGCCGTCCGCCCGGTGCGCGGCGGGCTCACCGCTGACCACCTCGGTGTCGGCCGGGCTCAGCAGGAAGACCCGGTTGGACACCCGCTCGATGGAACCGCGCAGACCGAAGATCAGACCCGCGGCGAAGTCCACCACGCGCTTGGCGTCGGCGGCCTCCATGTTGGTGAGGTTCATGACGACGGGCACACCGTCGCGGAACAGCTCGCCGATCGCGCGGGCGTCCCGGAAGCTGTCCGGAGTGATGGTGCCGATGCGGCGGCCCTTCTCCTCGGCGACGTCCGAGGCCACCTTGACCCGCGGATCGGTGACCCAGGCATCCTCGGACTCGGCCCCGTCGGAGTAGTCGTCGTCGTAGTAACGCTCGTCTTCGGTGTCGTCGACGAGGCCCAGCCAGGCACTTGCCTTGCGTACCGATCCCATGGACGCCTCCTCTCACAGCGGTCTTGTCTTGCTTTCCGCACCCCTATGGTCGTCCATGATGCGGATGGCGCGCCAAGTGGATAGACGCCGCACGGGGGGTTTGTGACGGTACTGGTGCAGGACCGATCCGTCGAGAGTCCGTGTTTCCCAAGGGTCTTGATGCAAACGGCTGCTGACTGTGAGTGAAATATGATTCTTCGCGGCGTACGGGTGATGCGCGGTGCGTACGGGTGAATCCACGGCAATGAGAAGGCTCGATACGATGCCGCCGCTCAGCTTGTACTACTGCGACGGGGGACATCGTGTTCGGAATGGTCAGGCCCTGCCGGCACCGGCTGGGGGAGCGGTTCACGGCCCAGTGGATGGCCCACCTGTGCGGATTGTGCCTCGCGCTGCGCGGTGACCACGGTCAGCTCTCCCGCATCGTCACCAACTACGACGGGCTGCTCATCTCGGTATTGACGGAGGCTCAGGCCGGACCGGCCGAGGCGGGACGGCGCACGGCGGGACCGTGTCCGCTGCGCGGGATGCGCACCGCGTCCGTCGCACACGGTGAGGGCGCCAGGCTCGCGGCGGCCGTCTCCCTCGTGCTCGCCTCGGCCAAGGTGCGCGACCATGTCGCCGACGGCGACGGGCTGCTGGCGCGCCGGCCGGTCGCGCTCGCCGCCCGCCGGGTCGCCGCGAGCTGGGACCGGGCCGGCGCCCGCACCGGTTCGGACGTCGGCTTCGACACGGCCGTTCTGCTCGACGCCGTGGACCGCCAGACGGATGTGGAGGCCCTCGCCGGGCCCGGCACCTCGATCCTCACGGTCACCGAACCCACCGAGACCGCCACCGCGGCCGCCTTCGCCCACACCGCGGTGCTCGCCGGGCGCCCGCACAACGCCGCGCCGCTCGCCGAGGCCGGGCGCCTCTTCGGGCGCCTCGCGCATCTGCTGGACGCCGTGGAGGATCAGGAGGTTGACGCCGCGTCTGGTGCCTGGAACCCGCTCACCGCGACCGGCACCCCGCTCACCGAGGCGCGCCGCCTCGCCGACGACGCCGTGCACGGCATCCGGCTGGCGCTGCGGGAGGCCGACTTCACCGACCGGGGGCTGGTGCATCTGCTGCTGGTGCACGAGCTCAGGCGCTCGGTGGACCGGGCCTTCGGCACGGTGCCGGTGTGCGCCATCCACCAGCCGGGCGCGCAGGGACAGCACCCGCAGAACCCGTACGGGGGCGGCAATCCCCATGGAGGCGGGAATCCGTACGGCGGGGGCACCCCGTATACGGGCGGCAATCCGTATGCCGGCGGCGGGGGAGCGCCCGGTGGCGGCGGTGGCGGTGGTGACTTCGGCGGGTCCGGGGGATTTGGCGGGTCCGGGGGATTTGGCGGGTCCGGCGGGTCCGGCGGGTCCGGCGGATCGGGTGGGTTCGGTGGATCGGGTGGGTTCGGTGGCGGGGCCGCGCCTCAGCCGCCGCGGCGGCGTGGTTTCTGGGCCGGGTGCGGGATGTTCTGGCTGCTGTGCTGCACCTGCAAGTTGTGCTGCGCCAAGGAGTACGAGGGGCCGTGGTCGCGCAAGAAGCGTGAGGGCTGCTGCCGTGACTGCGATTGCGACTGCTGCGAGTGCTGCGACTGCTGACGCCGCTGCGTTCCGGCCGGGGAACCCTGAGCGAGCGATGCGGAAGGACGACTTCCGGACAATCGCGGGTGTGAGGTGTAAGCGCTCGCCGTGCCCTGACATGCGCTGTTCGCAGGCGACTTGGGCCTGTTCAGGGGGCAAGTCGGGCAGATGGTTCAAAGATTGACGGCCGAAAGGCACCCTTGCGCCGAACGGTCGGTCGGCCGAATACTCGCCGCAGCGCTTGTCAGGGACACAGCGGGTTCGGAATCCGGACACATGGGGTCCCCGGCTGCGCCTCACGGGCCCGAACCCCACGAGGGCCCCCGACTTCCTTTGTGGAGGAACGAAAAGTGAGGATCAAGCGCACCACCCCTCGCAGCGGCATTTCGAGACGGACCCGGCTGATCGCCGTCTCCACCGGCCTCGTGGCCGCTGCCGCGTTCGCGGTCCCCAGCGCGAACGCGTCCGACACCCCCACCGCCTTCAGCGCCTCCGAGCTCAAGAGTGCGAGCAGCTCCGTGCTGAAGGCCGACATCCCGGGTACCGCCTGGGCCGTCGACAGCAAGACCAACCGGGTGCTCGTCACCGTCGACAGCACCGTCTCGCAGGCCGAGATCGCCAAGATCAAGCAGCAGGCCGGCGCGAACGCCGACGCGCTGACCATCAAGCGCACTCCGGGCAAGTTCACCAAGCTGATCCAGGGCGGTGACGCCATCTACGCGAGCAGCTGGCGCTGCTCCCTCGGCTTCAATGTCCGTTCCAGCAGCGGCGCCGAGTACTTCCTGACCGCCGGTCACTGCACCGACGGCGCGGGCACCTGGTACTCCAACTCCGGCCGCACCACGGTGCTCGGCAGCACGGCCGGCTCCAGCTTCCCGGGCAACGACTACGGCATCGTCCGGTACACCAACTCCTCCGTCAGCAAGCCCGGCACGGCGGGCGGCGTGGACATCGTGCGCGCGGCCACCCCGAGCGTGGGCACCACCGTCATCCGTGACGGCTCCACCACGGGTACGCACAGCGGCCGGGTCACCGCGCTGAACGCGACCGTGAACTACGGCGGCGGCGACATCGTGTACGGGCTCATCCAGACCACCGTGTGCGCCGAGCCCGGCGACTCCGGCGGCCCGCTCTACGGCAGCAACGGCACGGCCTACGGTCTGACCTCCGGCGGCAGCGGCAACTGCACCACCGGTGGCACGACCTTCTTCCAGCCGGTGACGGAGGCCCTGAGCGCCTACGGCGTCAGCGTCTACTGAGGCCTCGGGCACGGACCGCCCCACCGGTCCCGCCCGTTCCACCGCAACCGGCTCACGGCGAGCCCCGGCACCCGGTCCAGGGTGCGGGGGCTCGCCCCTTTTTGTGTTGAATAACCGCTTTTGACGAGTCATGGGGGTTCGCTGCTGCCCCGGAGGCTCGGGGCAGATCCGGCGCGCCCGCGCGATACCGCGCACCGTTCGGATTCGGGCCCGGCGCCGTCGGTTTTCGGCCAGGTGTAGATGGCGTGAATCGGGTTGCTGGTTACCCGCTCGTAATGTTTGCAGAGTGAACCGGCCGCCGTGGTCAAGATGTGTCAGGACATAAGGGGCGTAAGGTCGTTGTCGTACGCGCGTCTCGAAGTCGACCTTGTGTGCGCCCTGTGAGATTCGGAAGAGTAGGCGCCGTTCAACCGGTGCGGGCGTGGCCATTTTCTTGCGGGCCGCCCTCGTGACCGTACGCCTTCCGGTTCGTGAGGCCCCCACAGCCTCCCGGACCGTCCCCCCACAGGAGGACGTGAGTTGAAGCACCGACGCATACCCAAGCGGCGTGCCGCCATGGCCGGCGGGGCGGTTGTCGCCCTGGCCGCCGCCGCAGTCACCTTCCAGACTGCGAACGCCAGTGAGACCCCGGCCGAATCCGCGCCCCGCACCCTCTCGGTGACGGCGGCCGGAAAGCTCGCCTCGACGCTCGCCGGAGAACTCGGCTCCGACGCGGCGGGTACGTACTACGACGCCAAGTCCAAGAGCCTCGTGGTGAACGTGGTCGACAAGGCCGCCGCCGAGACCGTCGAGAAGGCCGGAGCCAAGGCGAGAGTCGTCGCGAACTCCCTCGCCGACCTCAAGAGCGCGCGCACCACCCTCAAGCAGGACGCCACCATCCCCGGCACCTCCTGGGCGACCGACCCGGTGACCAACAAGGTCGTCGTCACCGCGGACCGCACGGTCTCCAAGGCCGAGTGGGCAAAGCTCACCGAGGTCGTCGAGAAGCTCGGTGCCAGGGCCGAACTGCAGCGCACCAAGGGCGAGTTCAAGCCCTTCATCGCGGGCGGTGACGCCATCACCGGCAACGGCGGGCGCTGCTCGCTCGGCTTCAACGTCACCAAGGGCGGCGAGCCGCACTTCCTCACCGCCGGGCACTGCACCGAGTCCATCTCCACCTGGTCGGACTCCTCCGGCAACGTGATCGGCGAAAACGCCGCCTCCAGCTTCCCGGGCGACGACTACGGCCTGGTCAAGTACACCGCCGACGTGGACCACCCGAGCGAGGTGAACCTCTACAACGGCTCCTCGCAGGCCATCTCCGGCGCCGTCGAGGCCACCGTCGGCATGCGGGTCACCCGCAGCGGCTCCACCACCCAGGTCCACTCCGGCACCGTCACGGGCCTGGACGCCACCGTGAACTACGGCAACGGCGACATCGTCAACGGCCTGATCCAGACCGACGTCTGCGCCGAGCCCGGTGACAGCGGCGGCTCGCTCTTCTCGGGCGACAAGGCGGTCGGCCTCACCTCCGGCGGCAGCGGCGACTGCACCTCCGGCGGCACGACCTTCTTCCAGCCGGTGACGGAGGCCCTGTCGGCCACCGGCACCCAGATCGGCTGACGCACACCCGCACCACGCGCAGAAGTCCCGCTCCTGGCATCAGGGGCGGGACTTCTCGCGTTGCGCCGGTGGGCGGCCATGCGTGCGGTGGCCGTCGGTGGTGGGGGCGGCGGGTGTCAGCCGGCCGGCGGCCGGTCGTCCTCCCTCGTGCGCAGGGCGGCCATCACCAGCGTCACCGCGATGCCCGCCAGCGCCCACGCCGAGAGCACCAGCAGCGAGACGGTCATGCCGTGGCCGCCGAAGTACACGATCGAGCGCGCCGCCCAGGTCCCCGCGCCCGGCGGCAGCGCCGGGCCGATCGCCGCCCAGAACGGCGGGAGCAGCGGGGGCGGCAGCGCGCCGCCGGCGCTCGGGTTGCCCAGGATCACCACCAGCAGGATGGCGAGCCCGATACCGACGATGCCGAAGATCCCCTGCAGCGCGAGGGTGGCCGCGCCGACCGCGAAGGTGATCAGCGCACCCAGCCCCCACAGGGCCGCGACACTCCCCGGCAGGGCGCCCAGGACCGGGCCGACGATCACGGCACCGCCGAGCCCGCCGGCCAGGCCGACCACCGCCATGGTGCCCAGCCGGATCAGGGCACGCCGGGGCGTGGCCGCCCGGGCGCCCGAGCTGATGGCGAGGATCGACGCGCACAGATAGCCGCCCACGCACCAGCCGACCACCAGGTAGAAGGACGACAGCCCGCTCGCGTCCCGGCCGGCCGCCGGGGCGACGTCGACCACCCGCAGCGAGCGCTGCTCGGATCTCTCCAGAGCGCCGACGAGCCGCTCCAGCGAGGTGGCGAGCGCGGCCCCGCCGCCGGTGGCGACCAGCAGGGTGTCGGTGGTGCCCGCCGGGTCGAGGATCAGCGCGCCGTCGAGGTCGCGGTCCTGGATCTGCCGCCGGGCCGTGGACGCGTCGGGCACCGTGCGGGCGTCCAGGGGCGAGCCGGGCAGCCGCTCCAGCCGGGTCACCGCCTGCCCGGCCGCGGCCGCGGGCGCGACGACCCCGAAGGAGGCGTCGCGCAGCTTCGGGTCGTGCAGGGCCCCGACGTAGGAGGTGATGAACAGCAGCTGGAGCGCGATCACCCCGGCGACGAGCAGCGTGGCGTGCGGGGTGACGGCGTCCTTCAGCTCGTCGAGGAACGAGCCCCTCCCCGAGTCGGCGCCGGTGCTCTGCGTCATGCCCCCACGGTGCGAGGGGCCGGGTGTTTGCGCAGGTGGGACGGGGCCGAACGGATGTCGCACACGTATTCGAGAATTGGTCTATGGTGGGGGTGAGGTAGCTGGGAACATTTGTTCGAGAGCCGGTCGAGGCTCACGAGTGCGGGAGGTGCGTGTGCCGGGTTTCACGCATCTGCACACCGTCTCCGGGTTCTCCCTGCGCTACGGCGCCTCCCACCCGGAACGGCTGGCCGAGTGCGCCGGCGAACGGGGCATGGACGCCCTCGCCCTCACCGACCGCGACAGCCTCGCCGGGTCCGTCCGCTTCGCCAAGGCCTGCGCCGGGGCGGGGGTGCGCCCCCTGTTCGGTGCGGAGCTGGCGGTGGCCCCGCCCGCGGCCCCGGGCGGTGACGGGTCCGTCCGCAGGGAGCGGCGCCGCACCCCGGTGCGCGGCGGTGCCTTCATCGACGAATCGACACCCCGGGTCACCTTCCTCGCCCGGGCCGGCGCCCGCGGCTGGGCCGATCTGTGCCGACTGGTCTCCGCCGCCCACACCGCCGAGGGGCTGCCGCGGCTGTCCTGGGAGGACAACCACGCCGACGGCCTGACCGTGCTGCTCGGCCCCGACTCCGACGTCGGCCGCGCGCTGGCGGGCGGCCGCCCCGACCGGGCCGCCCGGCTGCTCGCCCCCTGGCGGGAGGTCTACGGCGACGCCCTGCGCCTGGAGACCGTCTGGCACGGCCGCAAGGGCACCGGCCCCGGCTCCCTGCGCCTGGCCGCCCGCACCCTCGGCTTCGCCGCCGAGCAGCGCGTCCGCCCCGTGCTCAGCAACGCCGTCCGCTACGCCGACCCCGGCCTCGGCCCGGTCGCCGACGTCCTGGACGCCGCCCGCCGGCTGGTCCCCATCGACCCGGCCAAGGGGCTCGACTCGGGCGAGGCCTGGCTCAAGGGCCCGGACGAGATGGCGAGGATCGCCGAGCGGATCGTGGAGGCCGCGGGCTTCCGCCGCGAGGCGGCGCACCGGCTGCTCGAGCAGACCCAGGCCACGGCCGCCGAGTGCCTGGTCGACCCCGAGGACGACCTCGGCATGGGCAGCGTCCACTTCCCCGAGCCGCACCTCGTCGGCGCCGGCCGGCGCACCGCCCAGCGGGCGCTGGCCTCCCGGGCGGCGGCGGGCATGGTGCTGCGCGGCTACGCAGGGCGCCGCGAGTACTGGGAGCGGATGCACCACGAGCTGGACATCATCGCCCACCACGGCTTCGCCTCGTACTTCCTGACGGTCGCCCAGGTCGTCGACGACGTGCGGGACATGGGCATCCGGGTGGCCGCCCGGGGCTCCGGCGCGGGCTCGCTCGTCAACCACCTGCTGGGCATCGCGCACGCCGACCCGGTCGAGCACGGGCTGCTGATGGAGCGCTTCCTGTCCAAGGAGCGGGTGGTGCTGCCCGACATCGACATCGACGTGGAGTCCGCCCGCCGGCTCGAGGTGTACCGCGCGATCATCGACCGGTTCGGCACCGAGCGGGTCGCCACGGTCGCGATGCCGGAGACCTACCGCGTACGCCACGCCATCCGTGACGTCGGCGCCGCGCTGTCCATGGACCCGGCCGAGATCGACCGCGTCGCCAAGTCCTTCCCGCACATCCGCGCCCGCGACGCCCGCGCGGCGCTCCGGGAGCTGCCCGAGCTGCGGCAGCTGGCGGGGGAGCAGGAGAAGTACGGGCGGCTGTGGGAGCTGGTCGAGGCCCTCGACGCGCTCCCGCGCGGGATCGCCATGCACCCCTGCGGAGTGCTGCTGTCCGACGCCTCCCTGCTCACCCGGACGCCGGTCATGCCGACCAGCGGCGAGGGCTTTCCCATGGCGCAGTTCGACAAGGACGACGTGGAGGACCTCGGGCTGCTCAAGCTCGATGTGCTGGGCGTGCGGATGCAGTCGGCGATGGCGCACGCGGTCGCCGAGGTGGAGCGGGCGACGGGGGAGCGGATCGACCTGGACGCGGTGCCCGAGGGCGACCCGGCGACGTATGCGCTCATCCGGTCCACCGAGACGCTCGGCTGCTTCCAGATCGAGTCGCCGGGCCAGCGGGACCTGGTGGGGCGGCTCCAGCCGGCCACCTTCCACGACCTCGTGGTCGACATCTCCCTGTTCCGCCCGGGGCCGGTCGCCGCCGACATGGTGCGGCCGTTCATCGAGGCCCGGCACGGGCGGGCGCCGGTGCGCTATCCGCACCAGGACCTCGAGGAGCCGCTGAAGGGGACGTACGGGGTCGTCGTCTTCCACGAGCAGGTCATCGACATCGTCTCGATCATGACCGGCTGCGGGCGCGGCGAGGCGGACCGGGTGCGGCGCGGGCTGTCCGACCCGGAGTCGCAGGGGCGCATCAAAGTGTGGTTCACCCAGCACGCGGAGGCCCGCGGCTATGACGCGGAAACGATTCAGCGGACCTGGGAGATCGTCGAGGCCTTCGGCTCGTACGGCTTCTGCAAGGCGCACGCCGTCGCCTTCGCCGTGCCGACGTACCAGTCGGCGTGGCTGAAGGCCCATCACCCGGCCGCCTTCTACGCCGGGCTGCTCACCCACGACCCCGGGATGTACCCGAAGCGGCTGCTGCTGGCGGACGCGCGGCGGCGCGGGGTGCCGATCCTGCCACTGGACGTGAACAAGTCGGGGGTCGCACACCGGATCGAACTGGTGTCTGAATCAGGTGAACCGGGGTCGAAGGTGTGGGGCCTGCGGCTGGCGCTCTCCGATGTGCACGGCATCAGCGAGGCCGAGGCGGAGCGGATCGCCGAGGGCCAGCCGTACGCCTCCCTCCTCGACTTCTGGGAACGGGCCCGGCCCAGCAGGCCGATCGCGCAGCGGCTGGCCCAGGTCGGCGCGCTGGACGCGTTCGGCGCCAACCGGCGCGATCTGCAGCTGCATCTGACCGAACTGCACCGGGGCGCACGCGGTGGATGCGGGGACCAGCTCCCCCTGGCCGGCGGACGCAAGACCGCCTCCGCCGGGCTGCCCGACCTCACCCCGGCGGAGCGGCTCAGCGCCGAGCTGGGCGTGCTGTCCATGGACGCCTCGCGCAATCTGATGGACGACCACCGGGAGTTCCTGGCCGAGCTGGGCGTGGTCTCCGCGCGGCGGCTGCGGGAGGCCCGGCACGGGGAGACGGTGCTGGTCGCGGGCGCCAAGGCGGCCACCCAGACGCCGCCCATCCGCTCCGGCAAGCGGGTCATCTTCTCCACCCTGGACGACGGCACGGGCCTGGTCGACCTCGCCTTCTTCGACGACTCCCACGACGCCTGCGCCCACACCGTCTTCCACTCCTGGCTGCTGCTGGTGCGCGGGGTGGTGCAGCGCCGCGGCCCGCGCAGCCTCAGCGTGGTCGGCTCGGCGGTCTGGAACCTCGCCGAGCTGCTGGAGGTGCGGCAGACGGAGGGGCTGGAGGGGGTCGCGGCGCGGCTGGCGGCGACCGGCGGTACCGGCGCCGAGGACACCGAGGACACCGCGGGGGACGGCGCCGCCCGCAGGCGGCTCGCCGGGTCGGACGGGCGGCCCGCGCCGGCCGGTTCCGCGGCCCGGGACCCGATGGAGGCCAGTCGGACCGAGGAGAACAGGGAGAACAAGGAGAGCCGGGAGAGCAGGGAGAGCCGGGAGAGCAGGGAGAGCAGGGAGAGCAGGGAGAGCAGGGAGAACAGGGAGAACAGGAGGATCCGGATGCCCACGGGGTACGAGATGCACCCCTGGGCCGATCTGCGCCCCGCGGGCGAGGGACCCGCGGTGGGAAGGAAGTTGTGGCACCAGAGTCCGGGGAGTGCGGGATGACCATCCTCTGCGTACGTTTCCAGCTGCCGTCGGCGCACGAGGCGGCCCTGCCGGGGCTGCTCGGGCTGCTGGAGGAGTTCACCCCCGTCGTCCAGGCCCTGCCGCCGGACGGGGCGCTGGCCGATCTGCACGGCGCCGAGCGGTACTTCGGGCGCACCGCGCTCGAACTGGCCTCGGTGATCCGGGTCCGTGCCCTCGCCCTGCACGGGGTCGACTGCGTGATCGGCGCCGGACCGGGACCGATGCTGGCCAGGATGGCGCTGCGGGACGCCCGGCCCGGAGTGACCGGCGTGGTACCGGAGGACGCCGTCGCGGAGTATCTCGCCGACAAGCCCGTGGCCGCCCTGCCCGGGGTCGGCACCAGGACCGCCCGCACCCTGTGCGAGTACGGCCTCGACACCCTCGGCCGGGTCGCCGGGGCACCGCTGTCCACGCTGCAGCGGCTGCTGGGCGCGCGCACCGGCCGTGAGCTGCGGGAGAAGGCGCAGGGCATCGACCGCGGCCGGGTCGTCCCGAACGCCGTCTCCCGGTCACTGGCCACCGAACGCCCTTTCGGCCGCGACGAGCTGAGCCCCGAACGGCACCGCCGCGCCCTGCTGTCGGCCGCCGAGGAACTGGGCGCCCGGCTGCGCGCCGTGGACAAGGTCTGCCGCGCCCTCACCCTCACCGTGCGCTACGCCGACCGGTCGGCGACCACCCGCACCCGCACGCTGGAGGAGCCGACGGCGCACTCCGCGGCGCTGACCCGGGCCGCCTACGCCCTCTACGAGGCGCTCGGGCTGCAGCGCGCCCGGGTCCGCGCGATGGCCCTGCGCGTGGAGGGGCTCGACCCCGCCGAACAGGCCGCCCATCAGCTCACCTTCGACCCGGTGGACGAGAAGGTGCGCCGCCTGGAGGAGGTCGCCGACCGCGCGCGGGCCAGGTTCGGACCCCGGGCGGTGATGCCCGGCTCGCTGGCCGCGTAGCGCCCGGGAAGGCGGGGCTCGGAACGGCGGGGCTCGGAACGGCGGGGCTCGGAACGGCGGGGCTCGGGGCGACGGGGCTCAGCGGGCCCACGGCGGAGCGATCCGCGTCCCGTCGGCCAGCTCCGCCTCCAGGCCCACCGAGGTGGTGACCCAGGTGGTCGCGGGCCGCTCGGCGGGGTTGGCGAGGGCGAACGTCGTACCGGCACCCACGATCACGGTGTCGCCCGCGGTGATGTGCTCGGTGCGGCCGTCCAGGGTGACCCGCAGCTCGCCGTCGAGCAGATACAGGATCTCCTCCCGGCTGACGGTGTGCGCGGGGCCCTCGGCCCCGGCGGGTATCTCACCCCGCCAGGCGCACAGCTCCCTGCTGCCGGTGCGGGGCGCGGCGCAGGAGACGAAGCGGACGCCGTGCAGTTCATGGGTGACGGTGTCGGCGGGACGGACGACGGGCATGGCTGTCTCCCGGTTCATGGAGGCTGAGAAGCGATCTGGATAGTCAAGCTACTTGACCATATGGTCAAGCTGCTTGACCTTCTCGTCAAAGGTGTTTCAATGCCCTCGTGCAGAACTCCGAGGCCATGGCCCTGTCCGCCGCCCTGCTCGCCGCCGCGGGCGAACTCGTCCGGCGCATCCATGAGGGCGTGGCCGCCCGCGGGTTCGAGGGGGTGCGGCCGGTGCACGGGTTCGCCTTCGCGCGGCTCGCCCCGGACGGGGCGACGGTCACCGAGCTGGCCGCGCATCTGGGGGTGACCAAGCAGGCCGCCAGTCAGCTGGTCGAGGAGATGGTGCGCCGGGGGTACGCCGAGCGCCGGCCGCATCCGGTGGATGCGCGGGCGCGGCTGGTGGTACTGACCGAGCAGGGGTGGGCGTGCGCGCGGGCCGCCGAGGAGGCGGCCGCGGAGGCGGTGCGGGGGTGGAGCGAGGTGCTGGGCGAGGGCGACCTGCGGCTGCTGTGGGAGCGTTTGGCGCGGATCGCGCCCGACGGGCCCATCCGGCCTGGTTGGTGATGCGCTGTCAGGTTCGATCCGCTGTTGGTTATCACTGGAAGTTTTTACCGACACGTAACTTCCCACGGTGGCTACTCGCCCGTAACTTGACGAGTGAACAGCATCCTCGTGATCCGGATCACAGGTCGTAAGGACCCCACCCTTCGCAAGGAGATCACGCGATGCTGCCCTGGAAACGCGTTCTCAGACCACTCGCCGCCCTGATCCTCGCCGCCGCGGCCGTCACCGTCCCCACCGCCACCAGCGCCCAGGCCGCCGAGACCGCCGCCCCCAGCCGCGGCTGGAACGACTACCGCTGCAAGCCCTCCGCCGCCCACCCCAGGCCCGTCGTCCTGGTCCACGGCACCTTCGGCAACTCCGTCGACAACTGGCTCGGCCTCGCGCCCTACCTCGAGCACCGCGGCTACTGCGTCTTCTCCCTCGACTACGGGCAGCTCCCCGGGGTCCCCTTCTTCCACGGCCTCGGCCCCATCGAGAAGTCCGCGGAGCAGCTCGACGCGTTCGTCGACAAGGTGCTCGCCGCCACCGGCGCCGACGAGGTCGACATCGTCGGCCACTCGCAGGGCGGCATGATGCCCCGCTACTACCTCAAGTTCCTCGGCGGCGCCGACGAGGTGAACGCCCTCGTGGGCCTCGCGCCCAACAACCACGGCACCACCCTGCTGGGGCTCGCGAAGCTGCTGCCGTACTTCCCGGGCGCCGAAGACCTGCTGAGCACCGCCACCCCCGCCCTCGCCCAGCAGATCACCGGCTCCGACTTCCTCACCAAGCTCAACGCGGGCGGCGACACCGTCCCCGGCGTGAGCTACACCGTCCTCGTCACCCGGTACGACGAGGTGCTCACCCCGTACCGCAACCAGTTCCTCAGCGGCCCCGATGTGCGCAACGTCCTGCTCCAGGACCTGTGTCCGCTCGACCTGTCCGAGCACGCGGCCATCGCCCTGTTCGACCGCATCGCCTTCCACGAGGTGGCCAACGCCCTCGACCCGGCCCACGCGAAAAGAACCACCTGCGCCTCGGTCTTCAGCTGACACGTGTACACGGCCTGCTGACACGTGTAGCCGCCCTGGCCCAACCGGCTGACACGTGTCAGGGCGCGGGACGCACATGGGGGCCTGTCCGGCCTGAGCCGCCGGACAGGCCCCCCGGTCATCCGGCCGGCTCAGCGGCCGTGCCGG
>NZ_BAAAIZ010000063.1:42100-72328 GCF_039526425.1 Streptomyces thermospinosisporus | reverse complement strand
GGCCGGCGGTGCCCCGCCCGCGGCGGCCACGGCGCCGCCCGAGCAGCCCAGCGGCTGGCGGCCGTGGCGGTTCCGCATGTCCAACGACCTGTGGGGCACCCCCGCCGTCGACGGCGACCTGGTCTACGTCACCTCCTTCGAGGTGCACGCCCTCGACGTGGCCACCGGCCGGCGCCGCTTCAAGACCCGCGACGTCGCCTGGTCCATGACCGTCGCCGACGGCCGCATCCATGCCTCCGACGGGCCCACCCTGTACGCCCTCGACGCCCGTGAGGGCAGCGACCTGTGGCGGCTGTCCACCGACGCCTGGGTGTACTCGCTCAGGGCCGAGCGCGGCACCGTCGTCACCGGCACCCGCGGCGGCGGCGCCCAGGGCTGGGAGGCGTCCAACGGGCAGAAGCTGTGGGAGATCACCGGCTGCCAGACCGACTTCGAGTCCCCCGAGGCCGGACCGGCCCTGCACGACGGCACCGTCTACCTCTGGCAGGACGCCCGGCTGCGCGCCATCGACGCCCGCACCGGCGACGAGCGCTGGTCCTACCCCATCGGGGACGCGGCCTCCTGCGGCGGCGTGCCCGTGCGGCTGACCCAGGCACCGGACGGCTACGTCTACGTCTCCGCCGGCACCCGGGTCATCGCACTGGACGTCGCCGGGGGCCATGTCCGCTGGCACTTCGAGGCGCCCGCGGTCTTCCTGTGCCCGCCGGCGTTCGTTCCCGGCCCCGCGGTGACCGGCGGCGGCGTCTACCTCGCCGACTACCTCGGCACGGTCTACGCCCTCGACGCCACCGACGGCCGCGACCGCTGGCGCATCGCCACCGAGGCGCGCTCCTCCATCGAGCCCGTCCTGGTCGCCGCGGGCCATGTGCACGTCGGCAGCGGCAAGGCCGTGTACACCCTGGACGCGGTCACCGGCACGCCCAAGTGGCGTTTCCAGGCGGGCGGCGAGATCGTCGGCGCCCCCGCGGTCGCCGAGGGCCGCATCCACTTCGGCTCGACGGACCACCTGCTCTACACCCTCAAGGCCGACGACGGCCGCCTGCGCTGGAAGCTCGCCACCGGCGGCGAGATCACCGGCTCCCCGGTGGTCCGCGACGGCGTCGTCTACGCCTGCAGCAAGGACCGGTGCGTCTACGCACTGGACGCGGAGAAGGGCACGGGGACGGCGCGCACCAGCTGAGCGCGCGCGTCCCGCGGCGTACGGGACGGCCGCTGCGCCGGTGTCCCCAGGGGCGCCGGACGGCGGCCGCCGGTGGCCATGGGGCCCTGGCCCCGGGGGGAGCGGCCTCAGCCCCTGCACCTGGCCGCCGTTGCTCCGCGTATCCGACGGTGGCGGGACGGTGACATGCTCGTGACATGTCCCTCGCTAGGCTCATGGCCATGAAGCCTCGGGGGAACACACTCAAGCTCACCGCCGTGTCCGCGCTCGTCGTCCTCACCCTCACCGGGTTCTCCACCGGCCGCCACGGCGGCAGCCACGGCCACGGCGGCGGGGGCGGCGGCTGCAGCAGCTCCTCGCAGAACCACGACTCCTCCACCTCGGGAGGCGGTTCGCACCGGGACGACGACTACGACTCCGACTCCGACTACGACTCCGATTACGACTACGACGGCGACACCGGCTACGACGACAGCTACGACGACACCGACACCTCCGGCGGCTCCGGAGCGGACTCGGGCAGCTCGTCCGGGCTCGAGGAGGGCACGGTCAAGCTGGTGCGCTGCGCCACCAAGGCCTCCCCGTACGCCACCGTCGAGGTCACCAACCCCAACGCCGCCAACGCCACCTTCTCGGTCACCATCGCCTTCCGGGACGGCAAGGGCAACCTGGTCTCGACCAGTACCCGGACCGTGGAGGTGCCCGGCGCCGACTCCGCCACCGCGCAGGTGGCCGTGAGCGGGAGCGCCGCCAAGGTGGCCCGCTGCGACGTCGAGCCGAAGGCACCGGCCCTGCGCTGACCCGCACTGCATCCCGGCGCCCCCCAGGGGCGTACGCGAAGTCCCGCCTGCTACCGCGTCCTGAACGCACCCCGCTCCCGCCCGGCGAACAGCTCCGCCTGCCGTTCGCCGGGCAGATTGCCGAGCGCCACCAGATGCGGGGCGAGGGCGAACGCGTGGTCACGGGCGGTCTGGTGGGCCGCCCACAGGGCCCGCACGGTCCCCTGCACCGCCTCGGTCGGATACCCGGCGACGACCGCCGCCAGCTCCACGGCGGCGGCCACCGCCCCGCCGTCCTCGGTCACCTGCGACACCAGCCCGATCTGGTGCGCCCGCCGCGCCGACATCCGCTCCGCCGTGCCCGTCAGCACCATCCGCGCGACCTCCCCGTAGGGCATCCGCTGCGCCATCAGCGCGGCCTCGTAGGCGCTGACCATGCCGTAGGCGGTGTGCGGGTCGAAGAACGCGGCGGAGGCCCCGGCGATCACGAACTCGGCCTCCCCGAGCAGATAGAAGGCCCCGCCGCAGGCCATCCCCTCCACGGCGGCGATGACCGGCTTCCACAGGTCGTTCGCCTTGGGCCCGACGGTGAGCAGCGGATCGTCCTGGGAGTAGGGCGAGGCGGGCTGCGGGACGCGGGTGTCCCGGTCGATGCCGGTGCAGAAGGCACGGGTGCCGGAGCCGGTGAGGACGACGGCCCGCACCGAGTCGTCGCCGCGCAGCGAGCGCCACACGGCGGCGAGTTCCTCAGCCAGCCCGAGGTCGATGGCGTTGAGCCGCTCCGGCCGGTCCAGGGTCACCACGGCGACACCGGGCGCCGCCTCCCGCTCGACCCGGAGCGGACGCTGCTCCTGGGATGCCCGGCTCATGCCCGCGGCTCCGGCACCCACTGGGGCATCCCCTCGTGGAAGGCGACCCGCACCCGGGCGCCGATGCGGATGCGCTCGGGCGGCAGGGAGTTGAGTGCGGCGCCGGGCCGGAAGACGAGATTTCCCGCCAGCCGGATCCGGGGCGCGTCGTCGAGCTCGACGAGCACCACGTTGTACGGCGCCAGCTCCGCGTAGCCGGGCAGCAGCGGCGGGTGCGGTACGACGTAGGACCAGATGCGCCCCCGTCCCGACATCGGCCGCCACTGGCTCACGAAGGACCGGCAGTGCGGGCAGCAGGGGCGGGGCGGGAAGCGCAACTCGCCGCAGTCGGCGCAGGCCTGGACGCGGAGTTCGCCCTTTCTGGCGTACTCCCAGAAGGGCGCGCCGTCGGTGTCGGTGACGGGTTGGAGCAGATCGGGCATGCGGGCTCCTGAGGTCATGGACTGCGTAGTGAGTCATGGACTGCGTAGTGAGTCGTGGACTACGTGGTGAGCAGCAGGGCGGAGGTGGGAACGCCCTCGCCCCCGGTGACCAGGCAGGTGGAGGCTCCCGGCACCTGTGCGGTGCTGGTCCCGCGGAGCTGTTTCACGCCCTCGGTGATCAGGTTGAAGCCGTGGACGTAGGCCTCGCTGAGTCCGCCCCCGGCGGTGTTGAGCGGCAGCCGGCCGCCGGTCTCAAGCGCCCCGCCCTCGGTGAAGGCACCGCCCTCGCCGCGCCCGCAGAAGCCGTAGCCCTCCAGGGAGAGCAGCACCAGCGGGGTGAACGCGTCGTAGATCTGGGCGACATCGACGTCCTGCGGCGTGAAGTCGGCGTTCTTCCACAGCTGGCGGGCGGCGGTCCAGGCGGGCCCGGTGAGCGGGTCGTCGGTCCAGTAGTTGACCATCCCGTGGTGCTGGGCGGGGAGCCCCTGGGCGGCGGCGTGGACGTACACGGGCCGCTGCCGGCAGTCCCGGGCGCGTTCGGCGGAGACGATCACGCAGGCCAGTGCGCCGTCCGTCTCCAGGCAGTTGTCGTAGAGGCACAGGGGCTCGCTGATCCAGCGGGAGGTCATGTACATCTCGCGCGTCAGCGGGCGGTCGTACATGATCGCGGCCGGGTTCTGGTTGGCGCGGTTGCGGCAGGCGAGGGCGACGTTGAAGAGGTGGTCGCGGGTGGCGCCGTACTCGTGCAGATAGCGCCGGGCGAGGAGGCCGATCTCGTCCACCGGGCGCAGCAGCCCGAAGGGCCGGGTCCACTGGGCGGGCGTGGGCAGCTGCACGTCCGTCCTGCTCCAGGGACGGGGCCCGCTGCCCCGCTTCCTCGACCGCCAGGCGACGCCCACGGAGGCCTGCCCGGTGGCGATGGCGGCGGCGAGCAGGGCGACGGTGGCGCAGGAGCCGCCCCCGCCGTACGGGACGCGGGCGAAGAAGGTGAGATCCCCGAAGCCGACCGCCTTGGCCAGCTCCACCTCGTCGGTGTCCTCCATGGTGTACGAGGCCACCGCGTCGACCTCGCCGGGTGCGATCCCCGCGTCGTCGAGCGCGGCGAGCACGGCACGGCAGGCGAGGGTGCGCTCGTCCTCGGTCAGGTGCCGGGCGAAGGGGGTCTGCCCTGTGCCGACCAGGACGGTGGCGTTCTTGAGTCCGGGCATCCGCGGGGGCTCCCTCCGGCGACTCGTAGCTGACGATCCGTCAGATTACAGCTAATCTGACGGGCAGTCAGCAGACTTGAGCGGCACGAGGGAGGCGAACGCGGTGGACGACGTGGACCCGATGGACGACGGCCTGGCGGCTGCCGGCCCCCTGCGCACCATCCCGGAGGCCGTCCGCGCTGCCGCGTCGCGCTACCCGGACACGGAGGCGGTCGTGGACGGCCGCACCCGGGTCACCTTCGCGGAGCTGGCCGCCCGGGTGGACCGCTCGGCCGCGGCCTGCCTGGCGAACGGCGTCCGGGCCGGCGACCGGGTGGCCATCTGGGCGCCCAACACCCTGGACTGGATCGTCGCGGCCCTCGGCGCGGTCTCGGCGGGCGCGGTCCTCGTCCCGCTCAACACCCGCTTCAAGGGCGCCGAGGCGGCGGACGTGCTGCGCCGGAGCGGGGCACGCCTGCTGTTCGTGACGGGCACCTTCCTCGGCACGTCCTACGTCGCCGCCCTGCGGCGCGCGCTCGCGGAGCCGGACGGCGGCGGCCTGCCGTCCCTGACCCGGGTGGTGGTCCTGGCGGACGACGCCCCCGCCGGCTTCCTCACCTGGAAGGACTTCCTCGCGACCGGCGAGGCCGTGGGGGAGCGGGAGCTCAGGGCACGGGCGGCCCAGCTCGATGGCCACTCGCCCTCCGACCTGATGTACACCTCCGGCACCACCGGCCGCCCCAAGGGCGCCGTCAGCACCCACGGCCAGAGCCTGCGGGCCTTCACCGTCTGGGCCGGCCTGGCCGGCCTGCGGCACGGCGACCGCTACCTGATCGTGAACCCCTTCTTCCACACCTTCGGCTACAAGGCGGGCGTGCTGGCCTGCCTGCTGCAGGGCGCCACGATGATCCCCCAGCCGGTCTTCGACCCGACCGCGACCCTGGCGCACCTGGCGGCGGAACGGGTGACCGTCCTCCCCGGCCCGCCCGCCCTCCTGGAGTCCCTCCTCGGCCACCCCGAGCGGACCTCCTACGACCTGACCTCCCTCCGCCTCACCGTGACCGGCGCGGCGGTGATCCCGGACGGCCTGGTGCAGCGCCTGCGCCGGGACCTGGGCGTGGAGACGGTCCTGACGGCCTACGGCCTCTCCGAGGCGACCGGCATCGTCACCATGTGCCGCCGCGACGACCCCGACGAGGTGATCGCCGGCACCTCGGGCCGCGCGATCCCCGGCACCCACGTCCGCATCGTCTCCCCCGGCGGCGACCCCGTGGGCACCGGTGTGAAGGGCGAGATCCAGGTCCGCGGCTTCAACGTCATGCGCGGCTACTACGGCGACGACCAGGCCACGCGGGAGGCCCTCACCCCCGACGGCTGGCTCCGCACCGGCGACGTGGGCGCCCTCGACCCGTCCGGCAACCTGCGCATCACCGACCGCCTGAAGGACATGTACATCGTCGGCGGCTTCAACGCCTACCCCGCCGAAATAGAGCGCCTTCTCTGCCACCACCCGGACGTCACCGAAGCAGCCGTCATCGGCGTCCCCGACCCCCGCCTCGGCGAGGTCGGCCACGCCTACGTGGTCCGCCGCCCCGGCGCACCCCTGACACCGGACGCCCTCATCACCTGGTCCCGCCGCCACATGGCCAACTACAAGGTCCCGAGAAGGGTCACCTTCGTCCCCGAACTCCCGGGAAACGCCAGCGGGAAAGTCCTGAAGCACCAGCTCCGGGAGCGGGGCGGAGGGAACCCTTTGGGGTGACAGGCCGGGAACATCGCCTTCGCGGGTTAATGCTTGCATTAACTTCCGGGCCATGGCTCAATGGGAAGTGATTCTCGTCGCCGAGGTGGCGGCGTGGTTCGGGGATCTGGTGACGACTGATCCCGACAGTGCGGATCAGGTGGAGGATGCCATCGATGCGCTGGCGGAGCTTGGTCCGACTCTCGGCCGCCCGCTGGTGGACCGGATCAAGGGGTCGGAACAGCATCATCTCAAGGAGCTGAGACCCGGATCGTGCGGCGGCAGCGAGATCCGCATCCTGTTCGCGTTCGACCCGGCGCGGCGAGCCGTCCTGCTGGTGGCCGGCGACAAGGCGGGAAGCTGGAACGGGTGGTACGGCATCACCATCCCGATCGCCGAGAAGCGCTGTCGCCGGCACGTCGCCGAGTTGGACACGAGGGAGTACTCATGAGCAGCGTCAGCTGGGACGAGGTCAAGCGCCGGGCCGACGAGCAGCGGAGGGCGGCACGGCTGCCGGTGCGGACGGCGGAGGAGAGGCAGGCTGCGAAGGAGCGGCTGCTCGCCGAGGTCCGTGCCTACAGGCTGGCGGAGATCAGGCGCGAGCAGGATCTCACTCAGCGTGACATCGCGGACGAGATGGGCGTGTCCACCCCTCGGATCTCGGCGATCGAACACGGAGAGATCGACCGCACGGAGGTCGCGACGCTGCGGTCCTACATCCGTGCGCTGGGCGGCGAACTCCGGGTGATCGCCGACTTCGGGGATACGCAGTACACGGTGGCCTGACCGCACGTATGAGCCGTCTGCCGGACACACGTCGACCGCGGCGGCTCCCCCTCCGCGCCGCCGCGGTCGGTCCCCCCGTGTGGTGTGCGTCTACTTCGCCGGCTTGAAGGGCTCCGACGTCGCGTGGATGTCCTTGGTCTCCAGGGGCTCGTCGGTGGCGTGGATGTCGCCCTGCGTCGTGGCCTCCCCGTCGCCCTTCTTGGCGTCGGCCTTGGCCGGCTCCGACGTGGCGTGGATGTCGCCCTGCGGCTTGTCGGTCTGCTCGTCGCTCATGATGTGCTCCGCTCGAAGTGATCTGGGATCAGACGTGGTTCGCGGGGCCCGCCCGGTCATTCCCCCGAGGATGGCCGGACGGGCCTTCGGCCGCTCAAACCCTGGTTCGCAGGCTCACGGCCCTGACGCCGACCCATCTGCCCCCCGACGCGACGGATCGACTGAGTCGAGAATGGCGTGCGGCGATAAACGAATGATGAACGCCGGGCGTGCCGAGTTGTCAGGCCGCACTGACGGGGTTGAGGAGCTCCCGCACGGCGGACGCCTCGGGCGAGCCCAACTCCTCGTAGATCTCCAGGGCGTCCTGCCAGCACACCTGTGCACGGCCGGTCTGGCCAATGCCGGTGAGGGCGTGCCCGAGCACGGTCAGAACATTTCCCCGCCGCCACTCGCCGCCGATGCCGCGCAGGACGGTCAGCGCCATCTCCGCGTTGCTGGCCGCCTGTCCGAAGCGGCGGGCGGCGATGTCGACCTCCGCCAGGCGGAACAAGGTCATACCCTCCCACAGCCGCTGCCGGCTCTCGCGGAAGACGCCCAGCGCCTCCAGGAGCCGTTCCGCCGCCTCGTCGAGCCGGCCGCTCTGCGTGAGGGCCATGCCCAGCGCATACCTCCCGTTGGCACCGCGCATGGAGTTCCCCATCGCGTCGTAGATGGCGATGCCCTCCTGCGCGAGTGCCACCGCGCTCCGGGTGCGCCCCATCGCCAGGTGGATGCGCGAGAGATTGCACAGCGCGCTGGCCTCGCCAGGGCGGTCACCCAGGGCGCGGAAGTGCTCGATGGCCTCGGAGAGATGGGCCTCCCCGTCCTCGTAGCGGCCCTGATAGAGCGCGATGACGCCCCGGGCGTTGTGCGCCCAGCACACCGGCAGGATGTCGACGGCCTCGTGGGCGAGGCGGATGACCTGTTCCGCCTCCCGGTCGGCCATGTCGAACCGGCCGCCGTCCAGGTGCGCGTGCGCCAGGGTCATCAGCGCCCGTGCCTCGACCCGCGGCACCCCGAGCCGCTGGGCCGCCTCCAGCAGCGCCCCCGCCGTCGCCTCGTACTCCTTGGGATTCGCCCCGGACTCGGAGATGTCGAGGGCGGCCCACAGCAGGTCGATGGCCTTGCGCAGGGTCTCCTGGCCGGTCACCGACTGACGGGCATGCGCCAGCAGGCAGTTCGCCTCCGTGTAGAGCCAGTCGCGTGCGCTGTCGCGGTCCTCGAAGGTGAGAGCCGGGCGTTCGGGCACCGCCAGGTGGTCCACCAGCCGGTCCCCCGGCCGTTCGATCGCATAGACCCTAGCCGCCGTCGCCAAATAGAAGTCCAGCAGGCGGGACATGGCCGCGTCCCGTTCGCTCGGCGGGTGTTCGTCGCGTTCCGCGCAGGCACGCGCGTAGAGGCGGACCAGGTCGTGGAAGCGGTAGCGGCCGGGGGCCGCCGACTCCAGCAGGGACGTGTCGACCAGGGACTCCAGCAGGTCCTCGGTCTCCTCCTGCGGCAGGTCGAGGACGGCGGCCGCGGCGGACAGGGAGATGTCGGGGCCGTCGGCCAGGCCCAGCAGGCGGAAGGCCCGGGCCTGGGCGGGCTCCAGCTGGCCGTAACCCAGCTCGAAGGTGGCCTTCACCGCCAGGTCGCCCGCCTGGAGTTCGTCCAGGCGCCGGCGTTCGTCGGCCAGCTTCGCCGCCAGCACCGACACCGTCCAGGTGCGGCGGGCCGCAAGCCGGGACGCCGCGATGCGGATGGCCAGCGGCAGGAAGCCGCAGGCCGCCACCACGTCAAGCGCGGCCTTCCGCTCGGAGGCCACCCGCTCCTCGCCCACGATCTTGGTGAAGAGCGCGAGCGCCTCGTCGGGGGACATCACGTCCAGGTCGACCAGGTGCGCGCCGGCCAGGCCGACCATGCGCATGCGGGAGGTCACCAGCGCCGCGCAGCCCTCCGTGCCCGGCAGCAGCGGGCGCACCTGCGCCGCGTCCCGCGCGTTGTCCAGCAGGACCAGCACCCGGCGTCCGTCCAGCACCGACCGGTACAGCGCCGCCCGCTCCTCCAGCGTGTCCGGGATCGCCGAGTCCGGCGTGCCGAGGGCCCGCAGGAAGGAACCCAGGACCGTCTCCGGCTCCGCGGCGCGCGGGCCCGCGCCCTGGAGGTCGACGTAGAGCTGGCCGTCAGGGAAGGCCGGGCGGGCCTGGTGGGCGACATGCACCGCGAGGGTCGTCTTGCCGACGCCGCCGATGCCCGCCAGCGCCGACACCGCCATCACCCGGCCCTCCGCCGAGGAGAGCAGGTCGCCCAGTTCGCGGACGAAGGAGGCCCGGCCGGTGAAGTCGGGGACGGAGGCGGGGAGTTGGGCGGGGCGGACCCGAGCGGTGGACGGCTCGGCCTCGGGGGCGGAGGGCTCGGCCAGCGCGGGGTCCGCGCGCAGCACCCGCTGCTGCAGCACGCGCAGCTCCGGGCGCGGATCCACGCCCAGCTCCTCCGCCAGCAGCCGCCGGGTGTCCGCGTACACCGCCAGCGCCTCCGCCTGCCGCCCGCTGCGGTACAGCGCCAGCATCAGCAGCTCGCGCAGCCGCTCCCGCAGCGGATGCGCCGCGGTCAGCGCGGTCAGCTCCGAGACCGCCTCCGCGTGGCAGCCCTGCTCCAGGTCCATGTCCAGCCGCGTCTCGAGCAGTTGCAGCCGCCACTCCTCGAGCCTGACCCGCTGCGCCTGCGCGTACGGGCCGGGCACCCCGGCCAGCGTCTCCCCGTCCCACAGGGCCAGCGCCTGCCGCAGCACCTCCCGCGCACGGCACAGGTCCCCGGTGTTGCGGGCCTTCTCCGCCTGGGCCGCCAGCTCCTGCGCCACTGCCAGGTCCAGCGCGCCCTCGCCGAGCCCGCGCACCGCATAGCCGCCGGACTCGCTGACCAGCACGCCCGGATCCAGCACCTTGCGCAGCCGGGAGGCGTAGGTGCGCACCGCCGCCAGCGCCTGAGACGGCGGCTCCTCGCCCCACAGGGCGTCGATCAGCTCGGCCGCCGTGGCGGTACGGCCCTCGCGCAGCAACAGGGCCGCGAGCAGGGCGCGTTGCTGGGGACTGCCGGTGGCGAGCGGCTCGCCGTCGCGCCAGGCGCGCACCGGACCGAGCACGCCGAAGCGCAGCCCTTCCGTCCCGGCCCCGGAACCGGACCCGGAGTCCGGACCGGATGCGGACCTCCGCTGCTCCGGCACTCGCGGTACACCGTCCATGCAGTGAGTCCCCCTATGCGTCCTGCTGCGCACTCCGAGCAACCAGGCCAGTTTGCCTTGTTCACGGCAGATGCGTCAGCCGTGCGAGACACCCGTCACAGGCCGTGGGACCAGGTCCACACAGGGTTCTCACACCGTCCGCCTACTCGTTCGCACAGATCACTCCTCCGACGGCCGCGAAGGCGTAGCTGAACGACGCAGCTGACGACCCGTCAGATCGGCGCTACGGTGGCCGGCATGGAGACCACCGAGACCACCGAGACCACCACCGCCACCACGTTCCCGCTGATCATCTCCGTCGACGACCACACCGTCGAGCCGCCGGGCGTCTGGCAGAACCGGCTTCCGAAGAAGTACCTGGACACCGGCCCCCGGGTGGTCCGCGCCCCGCTGAAGGAGATGTCCTTCCTCGGCGGGCGCTTCAAGCCCGTGATGGGCGAACCGGGCAGCGACCCCGGCGCCCCGGTCGGCGACTGGTGGGTCTACGAGGACCTGCACCGCCCCCTCACCCGCCTCGACACCGCCGTCGGCTATGACCGGGACGAGATCAGGCTCGAGGTGATCACCTACGAGCAGATGCGCCCGGGCTCGTACGACGTGACCGCGCGCCTCGCCGACATGGACGTCAACCACGTCCAGTCCGCCCTGTGCTTCCCGACCTTCCCCCGCTTCTGCGGGCAGACCTTCACCGAGGCCGCCGACCGCGAGCTGGCCCTGCTCTGTGTGCGCGCCTACAACGACTGGATGGTGGAGGAGTGGTGCGGCCCCGAGGCCCAGGGACGCCTGATCCCGCTCACGCTGATCCCGCTCTGGGACGCCGAGCTGGCGGCGCGCGAGGTACGCCGCAACGCCGAACGCGGCGTGCGGGCCGTGGCGTTCTCCGAGATACCCCCGCACCTGGGCCTGCCCTCCGTGCACACCGACGACTGGGACCCCTTCCTCGCCGCCTGCGACGAGACCGGCACCGTCATCGCCATGCACATCGGCTCCAGCAGCCGCATGCCCTCCACGTCCGCCGACGCCCCGCCCGCCGTCGGCTCCACCATCACCTTCGCCAACTGCTGCTTCTCCATGGTCGACTGGCTGATGAGCGGCAAGTTCGAGCGCTTCCCCCGACTGAAGGTGATGTACGCCGAGGGCCAGATCGGCTGGATCCCGTACATCCTGGAGCGCGCGGACACCGTCTGGGAGGAGAACCGCGGCTGGGGCGGCGTCGCCGGCAAGGTGCACCGGCCGCCCTCGGAGCTGTTCGCCGAGCACATCTGCGGCTGCTTCTTCGACGACGCCTTCGGCCTGCGCAACCTGGACGCCATCGGCCCGGGCAACGTCCTGTACGAGACCGACTACCCGCACTCCGACTCCACCTGGCCGAAGTCCCGCGAGGTCGGCGAGGCGCAGACGGGCCACCTGGACCCCGCCGTCGTGGAACGCATCGTCCGCGGCAACGCCATCGACCTCCTCGGCCTCACCCCCGACGGACTCTGGCCGGGCGGTGCCCGGTGACCGGCCTGCGCTACGGCATCCAGCTGCCCGTCCAGTCGCAGAGCACCCTCTACGCCGAGCCCTGGGAGGCCGGCGCGGGCCCCGAGGACCTGCGGGAACTCGCCCGCACCGCCGACCGGGCCGGCTTCGACTACCTCGCCTGCTGCGACCACGTCGGCGTCCCGCACCGCCTGGCCGCCGCGATGAGCACGGTCTGGTACGACCCCGTGGCCACCCTCGCCCATCTGGCCGCCGTCACCGAACGCGCCCGGCTGCTCAGCCATGTCGCCGTCGTCGCACTGCGCCACCCGCTGCTCACCGCCAAGCAGTACGCCACCCTCGACCACCTCAGCGGCGGCCGGCTGATCCTCGGGGCCGGCGCCGGGCACGTACGGGAAGAGTTCGAGGTGCTCGGGGTGGACTTCCGGCAGCGCGGAACCGTCCTGGACGAATGCCTGGACGCCCTGCGCGCCGCGCTGGGCTCCGAGGAGTACCCCGAGCACCACGGCAAGCTCTACGACTTCTCCGGACTCGGCCAGCGGCCCCGCCCCGCGCAGCCGCAGGTGCCGCTGTGGGTCGGCGGCTCCTCGCCCGCCGCCGTGCGCCGAGCCGCGCTCAAGGGCGACGGCTGGCTGCCGCAGGGCGACCCGCGGGACCGGCTGCCCGCCCGGATCGAGCGGATCCGCGAACTCCGCGACCGGGCCGGCCTCGACGGCCCCTTCACCGTCGGCGCCATCACCGAGCCCCTCTACGTCGGCACCCCCACCTGGCCCGTCGGCCGCCGCACCCTCACCGGCCCGGCGCAGCAGCTCGCCGAGTCGCTGCGCGCGTACCGCGCGATGGGCGTGCACCAGATCCAGGTGCGGTTCCGCAGCCGCAGCCGGTCCGAGGCCGCCGACCAGATCGCCACGTTCGGGGCCGAGGTCGGCCCCCTGCTCACCGAGGAATGACGCGAGGACCTACGGAGGACCGACGGAGTCCGACGATGGACCGACAAGGAGGGGCCAGGGCCATGGGCAAGCTGGACGGACGCGTCGTGCTGGTCACGGGCGCGGCCAGGGGGCAGGGAGAGCAGGAGGCGCGGCTCTTCGCCGAGGAGGGCGCGCGGGTCGTCGTCGCCGATGTGCTGGACGAGCAGGGCGAGGCGCTGGCCAAGGAGATCGGGGCGCTGTACGTGCGCCTCGACGTGGGATGCGAGGACGACTGGGAGGCGGCCGTCGCCGCCGTCCGGGAGACCCACGGGCACATCGACGGGCTGGTGAACAACGCCGGCATCCTGCGCTTCCACTCCCTGCTCGACACACCCCTGGACGAATTCATGGAGGTCGTCCGGGTCAATCAGGTCGGCTGCTTCCTGGGCATCCGGACGGTGGGCCGGGCCATGGCGGACGGCGGGACCATCGTCAACACCGCCTCCTGCACCGGGCTGACCGGCATGGCGGCGGTGGGCGCCTACAGCGCCAGCAAGCACGCGATCGTCGGGCTCACCCGGGTCGCGGCGCTGGAGCTGGCGGGGCGCGGGATACGGGTCAACGCCGTCTGCCCGGGGGCCGTGGACACGCCCATGTCCAACCCCGTCCCGGCCGGCGGGGAGGGCGGCGAGGAGACCGCGCGGGCGGTGGAGCGCCTGTACCGGCGGCTGGTGCCGCTGGGGCGGATGGGGACGGCACAGGAGGTTGCGCGGCTGGCGCTGTTCCTCAGCTGCGAGGACTCCTCGTACGTCACCGGGCAGCCGTTCGTGATCGACGGGGGATGGCTGGCGGGGCTGAACGTCGTATGACGGGTGCGGGCAGGTCCGGTATCTGACGGCACGTCAGCTATTGACGGTCCTGGGGAGTGGGTGGAACAGTCGGAAGCGCTGATCTGACGATCCGTCAGAAACTGTCGCTGGCGTAGGGGCGGTGAACTCCCTTGGAATTCGGGATCTTCGTGCAGGGATACGTCGGGAAGCGCGCCGAGACCGACCCGCTCGCCGAGCACAGGGCGCTGATGGAGGAGACCGAGTACGTCATCGAGGCGGACCGGTGCGGGTTCAAGTACGCCTGGGCCTCCGAGCACCACTTCCTGGAGGAGTACTCCCACCTCTCCGCCAACGACGTCTTCCTCGGCTACCTCGCGCACGCCACCGAGCGCATCCACCTCGGCTCCGGGATCTTCAACCCGCTGGCCCCGGTCAATCACCCGGTGAAGGTCGCCGAGAAGGTCGCCATGCTGGACCACCTCTCCGAGGGCCGCTTCGAGTTCGGCAGCGGACGCGGGGCCGGCTCGCACGAGATCCTCGGCTTCCTGCCCGGCGTGACCGACATGAACCACACCAGGGAACTCTGGGAGGAGACCATCGCCGAGTTCCCCAAGATGTGGCTCCAGGACGAGTACCAGGGCTTCCAGGGCAAGCACTGGTCGCTGCCGCCGAGGAAGGTGCTGCCCAAGCCGTACGGGAAGTCCCATCCCGCGATGTGGTACGCCGCCGGGTCCCCGCCCTCGTACGCCATGGCCGCGCGCAAGGGGCTCGGGGTGCTCGGGTTCAGCGTGCAGAAGGTCTCCGACATGGAGTGGGTGCTGGAGCAGTACAAGTCGGCGGTCGTCGACGCCGAGCCGGTGGGGGACTTCGTCAACGACAACGTGATGGTGACGACCACGGCGATCTGCGCGCCCACGCATGCGGAGGCGGTGCGGATCGCCGTGGACGGAGGGCTGCACTATCTGCCCTCGCTGGTCTTCCGGTACCACGACACGTTTCCCCGGCCCGAGGGGTTTCCGGTGTGGCCGGAGACGTTGCCGGAGTACACGGAGGAGTTCATCGAGCTGATGATCCAGGACGAGCTGCTGATCTGCGGGGATCCGGATGAGGTGCTGCGGCAGTGCAAGCGGTGGGAGCAGGCGGGGGCGGATCAGCTGAGCTTCGGGCTGCCGGTGGGGGTGCCGAGGGAGGAGACGTTGCAGACGATTCGGTTGGTCGGGGAGTACGTGATTCCGAAGATCGATACGGATCCTGTGCATCGGACGTCCCGGTTCCGGGGTGCCGCGTGAGCGCCGTTGCGGTGTGCGGGTGGCTGGTGGTTGGTCGCGCCCACGCGGCGGTAGCCGCATATCGGACAGAGCCCCGCGCCCCTAAGTAGGTCACCTCACCGTTGGTCAGGAGGCGGAGCCATGCTTGATCACCTCATCAAAGGGGTCACCGTCGTCGATGGGACCGGGGGGCCCGCGTTCACGGCTGACGTCGGGATACGGAACGGGCGGATCGTCGGCGTAGGGAAAGTCACCGAGCCTGCCCGTACGTCGGAGGATGCGGGCGGGCTGGTGCTCACGCCCGGGTTCGTCGATCCGCACACCCACTACGACGCGCAGCTGTTCTGGGATCCGTACGCCACCCCGTCCCTCAATCACGGGGTCACCACCGTCGTCGCCGGGAACTGCGGGTTCACGCTGGCGCCGTTGCATCCCGGGCGGCCGGAGGATGCCGACTACACGCGGCGGATGATGGCCAAGGTGGAGGGGATGTCCCTGGTGGCGCTGGAGCAGGGGGCGCCCTGGAGCTGGCAGGGGTTCGGGGAGTACCTGGACGCGCTGGAGGGGCGGATCGCGGTCAACGCCGGGTTCATGGTGGGGCACTGTGCGCTGCGGCGGTATGTCATGGGGCCGGAGGCGGTCGGCGGGCAGCCCACCGAGGAGCAGCTCGGCGCCATGCTGCGGCTGCTGCACGAGTCGATGGACGCCGGGGCCTGGGGGCTGTCGACCACGCAGTCGTCCACGCACTCCGACGGGGACGGGCAGCCGGTGGCGTCCCGGCATGCGCGGCCGGGGGAGCTGCTGGCGCTGGCGCGGGCGGTCGGGGAGCACGAGGGGACGCAGCTGGAGGCGATCGTCGCGGGCTGCCTGGACCGGTTCAGCGACGACGAGATCGAGCTGCTGGTGGAGATGAGCGCGGCGGCCGGGCGGCCGCTGAACTGGAACGTGCTCACCGTGGACGCCGCCGTGCCGGACCGGGTGCCGCGGCAGCTGGAGGCCGGTGAACGGGCGCGCAAGGCCGGCGGGCGGGTCGTCGCCCTCACCATGCCGATCCTCACCCCGATGAACATGTCGCTGGGCACCTTCTGCGCGCTCAATCTGATCCCCGGCTGGGGCGAGGTGCTGGGCCTGCCGGTGCCGGAGCGGATCGGGAAGCTGCGCGACCCCGCCGTGCGCGCCGAGATGCTGCGGCGCGCCGACTCCGAGGAGGCGGGCGTCTTCCGGCGGCTGGCCGACTTCGGCCGGTACGTCATCGGCGACACCTACAGCCCGGCCAACGCGGGTCTGACCGGGCGGGTGGTGCGGGACATCGCCCGGGAGCGCGGGCAGGACCCCTTCGCCTGCCTGGTGGACATCTGCGCCGAGGACGAGCTGCGCACCGTGCTGTGGCCGATGCCGCCCGACAACGACCCGGCGTCCTGGGCGCTGCGCGCCGAGACCTGGCGGCACGAGGACGTGCTGCTGGGCGGCTCCGACGCGGGTGCCCATCTGGACCGGATGTGCGGCGCCCCGTACACCACGCGTTTCCTCGGGGACTGTCTGCGCGGGCGCCGCCTTGTGGGTCTGGAGGCGGCCGTGAAGATGCTGACGGACGATCCGGCGCGGCTGTTCGGGCTGCGGGAGCGCGGCCGGATAGCGGAGGGCATGCACGCGGATCTGGTGCTGTTGGACCCGGAGCGGATCGACGCCGGCCCGGCCACCCTGGTGCACGACCTGCCGGGCGTCAGCCCCCGCCTGGACTCCAGGGCGCTCGGTGTGCGGGCGGTGTGGGTCAACGGCGTCGAGGTGATCCGCGACGACGTGGTGACCGGCGCCGTACCGGGCACGGTGCTGCGGTCGGGCCGGGACACGGAGACGGTGAGGACACGGTGACCGGGCTGCCGCAGCGGCTGTTCGTCGGCGGGCGGTGGATCGAGCCGGACGGCGGGCACTACGCGGTGACCGACCCCGCGACCGAGGAGACCGTCGGCTGGGCGCCCGAGGCGTCCCGCGAGCAGGCGGAGGCCGCCTGCGCCGCGGCCCGCGAGGCCTTCGGGGCCTGGTCGGCGACGAGGCCGGAGGAGCGGGCGGCGATCCTGGCCCGCGCCGCCGGGCTGGTGCGGGACCGGCTCGGGCCGTACGCCGAGCTGGCGCAGGAGGAGACCGGGGCGACCACCGGCACCGCCCGCGCCATGCAGGTGGGCGTGGCCGCCGCCCGGTTCCGGCGGTACGCGCGGGTGGAGCCCGCCGAGTGGGCGATCCCGCCGCAGATCAACGAGGCCGGTCCGCTGGGTCCCTCGACGGTGCTGGGCGCCCTGGCGGTGCGGCAGCCGGTCGGGGTGGTCGCCTGCATCACCTCGTACAACAACCCCTGGGCGAACGCCGCCGGGAAGGTCGCCCCGGCGCTGGCGATGGGCAACACCGTGGTGGTGAAGCCGGCGCCGCAGGACCCGCTGTCGGTGTACCGGATGGCGGAGGCGCTGCAGGCGGCCGGTGTGCCCGGGGGCGTGGTGAACGTGGTCTCCGGGCGGTCGCCCGGGGTCGGCGAGGCGGTCGTGGCCTCGCCCCACGTGGACATGGTGAGCTTCACCGGCTCCACCGCGGTCGGCCGCCGTATCGCCGAGGTGTGCGGGCGGGCGATGAAACGGCAGCTGATGGAGCTGGGCGGCAAGGGCGCCGCGCTGGTCTTCGACGACGCGGACCTCGAGGCGGCGGTCGCCGGCATCGGCACCACCTTCTCCTTCTACAGCGGCCAGATCTGCACCGCGCCGACCCGGGTGCTGGCCCAGCGCGGCGTCTACGAACGGCTGGTGGACCGGCTCGCCGCGTACGCCACCCGGCTGCCGGTGGGCGATCCGCGGGAGCCGGGCACGGTGGTCGGGCCGGTGATCTCGGCGGAGCACCGGGAGCGGGTGGAGGCGTATGTGGCGCTGGGCCGCAAGGAGGGAGCCACCGTCGTCGCCGGCGGTGAACGGCCGCCGCTGGAGCGGGGCTTCTACGTCGCCCCGGCCCTCCTCGCCGACTGCACCAACGACATGCGGGTGGCCCGGGAGGAGATCTTCGGGCCGGTGGTCGTGGTCGTCCCCTTCGACGTCGAGGAGGAGGCCGTGGCGCTGGCCAACGACAGCGAGTACGGCCTGATCGACTACGTGTGGTCCAAGGACGTGGCCCGCGCCTTCCGGGTGGCGCGGCGGCTGCGCACCGGCGGCGTCGGCGTCAACACCGTGGGCCGGAACATGGAGGCGCCGTTCGGCGGGTTCCGCGGCAGCGGCGTCGGCCGGGACGTCGGCTCCTACGCCCTGCACGCCTGCAGCGAGGTGCAGTCGATCGTCTGGCCGGGGTGAGCGGACGGCCCGCCCCGGCCGGACGACCGGCCTCGTCAGACGTCCAGGGCGATCCGCACCGTGAGCAGCCCGGCCCCCACGGCCCGCACCACCGCGCTGTTGTAGCGGGGCAGGGTGCGCAGCCGCGCCACGGGGTCGTCGCCGGGCAGCAGGTGGGCGGTGCCGGAGTACCAGCGCCCCCGGATGCGGATGCGCACCCGGGGGTTCGCCTTGATGTTGCGGACGTACTGGGAGCGCTCGCCGAACTCGGACACCAGCCAGAAGGAGTCACCGACCCGCCGCCCGCCCACGGGGGTGAGCCGGGGCAGCCCCGAGACGCGGCCGGTGGTCTCCAGCACGGTCTGGAACGGCAGCCGGCGCAGGACGGGGTTGATACGGCGCTGGAAGGCGGTTGCTCTCCGGTACTTGCGTTCGGCGTTCGCGGTCATGTGCGACGAGCCTACCGATGCCGCCGGCCCAGGAAGATCGGATTGGTGAAGGCGGCCAGCGCACCCGGCAGCGGGCCGGCGGCCGCCTCGTGCCGCAACTCGGCGCGCACATAGGCCGCGTACGAGGGTGTGGTGCGCCATTCGACGACCCCGGACCCGGACACCGGCAGCGGGGCGCTGGTGTGCAGCACGCCCTGGTCGGTGACCAGGCGGACCGTGCAGCGCGGTGCGCCGGTGACCTCCACGCGCACGGTGACCGGGGTGTCCCGGTCGACGTCCAGCCGCTCGCCGATCCCGGCGTGCCGGCCGCGCCCGCCGGAGGCACCGAACGTCAGGGAGACGTTGCTGGACTCGGCGACATAGCTGCGGCCCGCCCGGATGCCCTCCTGGACGGACCGCCGGGACAGCTCGTCGGCGAGGACCACCGTCTGCGGCAGCCCGACGGCGTCCGGGTCGCGGTGGGCGTCGCTGCTTCCCATCGCGGGGATCCAGTCCCGGCCGTCGCGCACCGAGGCCACCAGCATGCTGTCCCAGTCGGCCAGGGCCATCTCGTCGTCGGGTGTCCAGGGCCCGTTCCACACCTCGATCGCGTCCGCCTCGCCGAAGCCGAACTTCCAGTTGCAGCCGATGCAGGTGGCGTGCGGATGGGCCGGGACGACCAGGCCGCCCGCCCGCCGGATCTGGCGTGCGTACCGGCCGAAGCGGTTGTCGCGGGCCCGGTAGCGCCAGTCGACGAACGTCCCCGGGTCGGTGCCGAGGGCCACCACGTGCCCGTTGCGGGTGGTCACCTCCTCGCCCAGCATCACCAGCAGGTCGTCCCCGGCGGCCTCGGCCCAGTGGGCGTGCGCGGAGTGCGTGTTGTGGTCGGAGGAGTTGATGAAGTCCAGCCCGGCGGCGCGGGCGAGCGCGGCGATCTCCTCCGGGGTGCGGCGGCCGTCGGAGTGCCAGGAGTGCAGATGGCAGTCGCCCCGGTACCAGCCGCGGCCCCGCCCCTTGACCCGCTCCGGCGGATACACCGGCTTCGGCGTCTCGCCCGGCTCCCCGTAGGTCAGCGTCACGGTGATCTCGTACGACAGCCCCTGCGGGGCCACGGTGTACGGGCCGAGCGCGATGTGCCAGGTGCCCTCCCGCACGGGCCCCGGGATGTAGCCGGGGGTGGCCTCGTCCGCGCGCACGAAGAACTCGGTGCGCGCCCCGCCGGACCAGCCGCGGAAGCCCCGGCCGCCCAGCTCGGTGCCGCGCTCGTCGAACAGGCCGATGTCGAGGGCGTTGCCGGTGGTGCCGGGCGGCACGGACGGCCGGTCGTAGGTGTAGGAGACCCGGATCTCCCGCACGCCGGACGGCACCTCGACCGGCACGTACACGAAGTCGGGCGCGCCCGGCTCGAGGGTGCCGCGCACCGTTCTGGTCTCCCGGCCGCCGTCGCGGTCCGCCGCGGAAGCGAAGCTCACGCTTCCCAACGTAAGCGCGGCGGCGGCGCCCGTCACGAACACGGCACGCCGTCCGATGCCGGTGTGGTCCTCGCACATATGGCTGCTCCCCAGGTGTCGTCCGACCTGACTGTGGTTCCGACCTGACATGGGTGGTGCAGGGGTGGGACACGGGTGGTGCGTGCAACCTTTGTAGTGAGCGGTGAACTGCCGTGGAAGGCAAGGGGATCGGCGGATTTCCGGTGCGTGCGGGGAAAGGATTGCGTGCGGGGTAAGGATGGTGCATGCGTATCGCCGTCACGATCTTCCTCACCGACGAGACCATCACCCCCGTCCGGCTCGCGCGTGAGCTGGAGCAGCGTGGGTTCGCGGGCCTGTACCTGCCGGAGCACACCCATATCCCGGTGGAGCGGACCACGCCGTTCCCGGGCGGCGGGGAACTGCCGCGGGAGTACGGCCGCTGTCTGGACCCGCTCGTCACGCTCGGGCAGGCCGCCGCGGTCACCGAGCGGCTCGGGCTCGGCACCGGCATCACCCTGGTGGCCCAGCACGACCCGATCGTCCTGGCCAAGCAGATCGCCACCGTGGACCACCTGTCCGGCGGACGCCTCACCCTCGGCGTCGGCTTCGGCTGGAACGTGGAGGAGGCCGCCGACCACGGCGTCGACTGGCCCGCCCGGCGTGAGCTGGTGCGCGACCGGATGGCTTTGATGCGGGCGCTGTGGGCCGACGAACCCACCGCTTACCAGGGCGAGTTCGGCAGTGTCCGGGCCAGCTACGCCCACCCCAAGCCGGTGCAGCGGCCGCGCGGCCCGGTGACCGGCCCGCGCACCCTGGTCGGCGGGGCGGCCGGCCCCAAGCTCTTCGCCCACATCTGCGAGTACGCCGACGGCTGGCTCCCCATCGGCGGGCGGGGCCTGTCCGAGTCCCTGCCGCAGCTGCGCGCCGCCTGGGCCGACGCGGGCCGCGACCCGGACGCCCTCCAGGTCGTCCCCTACGCCGTCCACCCGAACCCGGGCAAGCTCGCCCACTACGCCGACCTCGGCATCGAGGAGGTCGTGGTCCAGCTGCCGTCGGCGGGGGAGAGCGAGGTACTCAAGGCGCTGGAGGCGTACGAGCAGTACATCGCAGGCCAGTGACGGTTTCTGACTGTGATTCAGTGCACGGGCGGTGGCCCTGATCGACTCCCGCTGATTACAGTGCGTGCAGACGAGCGAGCCCGGAAGCCCGGACACCGGCGCGGCGACTGACCACCGCCCGCCCGCGGGAGCGGTCCCGGCTCGTCCTGCCCCGCGGGTTCCCGCAGGGGCGGGTCCACGCACTCAGGGGGAGATCTCACATGACCCATCCGGCCTGCGGCGAGTCCGGGTACGGGCTCCTCACTCCGCGCCACCGCCCGGCGGTCCCGCACGACGAGACGCGCGCCGCGTCATGAGGCTCGCCTGGTTCAGCTGGTTGGTCCGGAATTTCGGGGGTTACGGATTCAGCGATGGGCCGCTGCGTGCCGCGATCGGCGCGGGCGCGGTGCTGCTGACCGCCTTCCTCGTCCGGATCACCCTGCACCGCCACCGCCCGGCCGCCGTGGCCGCCGCCGGTCTGACCTGCGCCCTGGGCTTCGGCTGGCTGGCCTTCCACTGACGAAGCCCCCAGAGTGGCCAGTGCGGCCTTGCGTCAGTGCCGAAACGCCTGGGCCGCAGCGGGCGGCTCGGGCCGGAAGCGGTGCGAAGCGTTCATGCCCGTCTGATCAGGGCGATCGTATGCTCGGAGAATGACGAATGCCGCGACCTCCGGATCCGGACCCACCGAGAACTCCCTGCGTCGCGCCCTGAAACGGGCCCGGGACGGGGTCTCGCTCGACGTGGCCGAGGCGGCGGTGCTGCTCCAGGCCCGGGGCGAGCATCTGGAGGACCTGTCGGCCTCGGCCGCCCGGGTGCGGGACGCGGGCCTGCAGGCGGCCGGGCGGCCCGGCGTCATCACGTACTCCAAGAGCGTCTTCATCCCGCTGACCCGGCTGTGCCGGGACAAGTGCCACTACTGCACCTTCGTCACCGTGCCCGGCAAGCTGCGCCGCGCCGGACACGGGATGTTCATGTCGCCGGACGAGGTGCTGGACATCGCCCGCAAGGGCGCCGCCCTCGGCTGCAAGGAAGCCCTCATCACCCTCGGCGACAAGCCGGAGGACCGCTGGCCCGAGGCGCGCGAGTGGCTGGACGCGCACGGCTACGACGACACCCTCGCCTACGTCCGTGCCGTCTCCGTCCGCATCCTGGAGGAGACCGGTCTGCTGCCGCACCTCAATCCTGGCGTGCTGAGCTGGACCGACTTCCAGCGGCTCAAGCCGGTCGCGCCCTCCATGGGCATGATGCTGGAGACGACGGCGACCCGCCTGTGGTCCGAGCCGGGCGGCCCCCACTACGGCTCCCCGGACAAGGAGCCCGCCGTGCGCCTGCGGGTGCTGGAGGACGCCGGCCGCTCCTCGGTCCCCTTCACCTCCGGCATCCTCATCGGCATCGGCGAGACCTACGAGGAGCGCGCCGAGTCGCTGTTCGCGCTGCGCCGGATCGCCCGGACCTACCACGGCATCCAGGAGCTGATCATCCAGAACTTCCGCGCCAAGCCGGACACCGCGATGCGCGGCATGCCGGACGCGGAACTCGACGAGCTGGTCGCCACCGTCGCCGTCGCCCGGCATGTGCTCGGCCCGTCCGCCTGCCTCCAGGCGCCGCCGAACCTGGTCGACGCCGAGTACGAGCGGCTGATAGCGGCCGGCATCGACGACTGGGGCGGCGTCTCCCCGCTCACCATCGACCACGTCAACCCCGAACGGCCCTGGCCGCAGATCGAGGAGCTGGCCGCGCGGTCCGCGGCGGCCGGCTTCGAACTGCGTGAACGCCTCTGTGTCTACCCGGAGTTCGTGCGGCGCGGCGAGCCCTGGCTGGACCCGAGGCTGCGCCCGCACGTGGCGGCGCTCGCCGACCCGGAGACCGGTCTGGCCCGCCCGGACGCGCAGCCGCAGGGGCTGCCCTGGCAGGAGCCCGACGAGGCGTTCACCGCCACCGGCCGCACCGACCTGCACCGCACCATCGACACCGAGGGCCGCAGCGCCGACCGCCGCGACGACTTCGACGAGGTGTACGGCGACTGGGGCGCCCTGCGCGAGGCGGCCGCCCCCGGCATGGCACCCGAGCGCATCGACACCGACGTCCGCCAGGCACTGGCGACGGCCGCCGACGACCCGACCCGGCTCACCGACGCCGAGGCGCTCGCCCTGCTGCACGCCGACGGTCCCGCGCTGGACGCGCTGTGCCGGATCGCCGACGACGTCCGCAAGTCGGCGGTCGGCGACGACGTGACCTACATCGTCACCCGCAACATCAACTTCACCAACGTCTGCTACACCGGCTGCCGCTTCTGCGCCTTCGCCCAGCGCCGCACCGACGCCGACGCCTACACGCTGTCCCTGGAGCAGGTGGCGGACCGGGCCCAGCAGGCCTGGGACGTGGGCGCGGTCGAGGTGTGCATGCAGGGCGGCATCCACCCCGACCTGCCCGGCACCGCCTACTTCGACCTGGCGAAGGCGGTGAAGGACCGCGTCCCCGGCATCCATGTGCACGCCTTCTCGCCCATGGAGGTGGTCAACGGCGCCACCCGCACCGGCCTGTCCATCCGCGAGTGGCTGACGGCGGCGAAGGAGGCGGGCCTGGACACCATCCCCGGCACGGCGGCGGAGATCCTCGACGACGAGGTCCGCTGGATCCTCACCAAGGGCAAACTGCCGGCGTCGACCTGGATCGAGGTCGTCGAGACCGCCCACGAGCTGGGCATCCGCTCCTCCTCCACGATGATGTACGGCCATGTGGACCAGCCCCGGCACTGGCTGCGCCATCTGCGGACCCTCGCCGGGATCCAGCAGCGGACCGGGGGCTTCACGGAATTCGTGACCCTGCCCTTCGTACACACCAACGCCCCCGTGTACCTGGCCGGCATCGCCCGCCCCGGCCCGACGGTCCGCGACAACCGCGCGGTGACGGCGATGGCCCGCCTCCTCCTCCACCCGCATATCCCCAACATCCAGACGAGCTGGGTCAAACTGGGCGCCGAGGGTGCCGCGGAGATGCTCCGCTCCGGCGCCAACGACCTGGGCGGCACGCTGATGGAGGAGACGATCTCCCGGATGGCGGGCTCCTCCTACGGCTCCTACAAGTCGGTCAGGGACCTGATCGCGGTGGCCCGCGCGGCCGGCCGCCCGGCGCGGCCCCGCACCACTCTCTACGGCGAGGTTCCCGAGGAGCGCCGCAGGGCGGCCGAGGCCTCGGACGGACACCTGCCCGAGCTGCTGCCGGTGCTGGACTGACCAGGCCGGACCGGGGGAGCGGGGGAGCGGACCGGCGGGAAACAGGGGATCGGGCTGGCAGGAAGCAGGGGGATCGGGCTGGCAGGAAGCAGGGGATCCGGCTGGCAGTAGGATGATCCGACCCCCCCTTGCGGGGTCGGACTGTGCCCGACCGAGGAGATGCGTACCGGTGTCTGCCCGACTTCCCTCGTGGGCCTGGGTGACCGGGCTGACCACGGGGGCGATCGCCGTGGTGGCCGTCCTGGCCGTGCAGGCGGACCAGGGGACCAAGCCCACCGCGTCCGCGACCCGGCCCAGCGCGTCGGCGACGGCGGACGCCAAACCGCCGGCCAAGCCGACGGAGCCGCCCGCCGTACCGGCTGGCTCCGGCACCGGCCGCCGCATCGTCTACTCACTCGGCGACCAGCGCGTCTGGCTGGTCGACGCCAGCGACACCCCCCGCCGCACCTTCAAGGTGTGGCCCGGCACGGTCACCCCGGACCCCGGCACCTACACCATCGGCACCCGCACCGAGGCCACCACCGGCAGCGACGGCGTCGAGGTCGAGCACATCATGTACTTCGCCGTGAAGTCCGGCGTCTCGGTCGCCTTCTCCAACGCCGTCGACGGCTCCTCGCCCCCGCCCGCCGCCTCCGGCACCAAGACCGGCGGCATCCGGGTCGGCAAGGCCGACGGCAAGGCGCTGTGGACCTTCGGCACGGCGGGGACGACGGTCCGGGTGGTCGAGTAGCCGAGCAGGCGAGCGGTCGAGTACCGGGCGGGGTCAGCCGGAGGAGTCGTCGAGTAGTTGGGCGGGGTCAGCCGGAGGAGTCGTCGAGTACCGGCGGCGTCAGCCGGAGGAGTCTCCGTCGCCCGCGCGGTCCTGCGGGAGGTGATCGACCAGCAGCACCACGCCGCTGAAGACGAAGACCCTGGTCGCCGCGTCCAGCCCGTTCCAGTCCTCCGACTGCCACATCGCGAACCACTCGCCGCCGATCGCCAGGAACCCGGCGCCGAACAGCAGCATCACCATCAGCAGACCGTAGGTGGAGACGCGGCGGGCCCGGGGCTGGTCGCGGCGCGCCCACAGCCAGGTGCCGTACAGCAGCACCAGCGCCGCGGCCGTCTCCCAGGCGATGATCGCCACATACACGGCGTCCTGGACACCCCGGTTGGTGATCGCCCGCCACATCAGGTCGTCGTCCTTGAACGTCGTGTCCATCGCCAGGACATGGCGGACGAACTCCTGGTTCGTCCCGAAGTCCGTGACGTTCCCCAAGGAGACCAGCGCCATGTAGAGGGCGACGGACGCGGTGAGCAGGGTCGCGGCCAGGGGCAGCGCCCCGCGAGAGGCAGCAGCATTCGGCATGTCACCTTCCCTTCCCGCCTCCCCCCGCACCTCAACCGCCCGACGAGCGATCCTGAGCCACAATGGGTCACGTCAACTTCACGGTGCGGAAGGGGTGTTCGGTGGCGGATGCACAGCTGTCGATGCAGCAGCTGGTCCAGCGGCGCAGAAGCGCCGCCCTCGTCGCCCGCAGCGCCGAACGCGAGTCGTGCCGTTCCGCCGAAGCCCTGGCCGACCTCGACCGGGCCCTGCAGCTGAAACCGCACTACGAGTGGGCCCGGATCCAGCGGGAGGCGATCAGCGGCCCCGGCGCGGAACCACCCGCGGAACCACCTCCTCCGCCATCGGCCTGAACGCCCCCTCAGCAGCACCTCCGCATTCGATTAGAGTGCTGGGCGTCGTACGTATGGACGGTGCCTGGGAGGTCTGGGTGGGTGCCACTGCCGGGCCCGTGTGGGGCCGTCGCGAGCAGCAGGACTTCCGCAGCCGGGTGCGCGGGACACTCCTCGGCGTGGCGGTCGGTGATGCGCTGGGCGCGCCCGTGGACGGGATGAGCGTCGCTGCGATCCGCGAGGCGCACGGCGCCGAGGGCCTCGTGGACATGGTCCCCGCCTACGGGCGCCGGGGCGCCGTCACCCACCACACCCAGCTGACCCTGTTCTCCGTGGACGGTCTGATCCGCGCCCAGGTGCGCCGCGACACCGGCGCCTGGCATCCGCCGACCGATCTGCACCGGGCGTATCTGCGCTGGGCCACCACCCAGCGCGACTGGGGCCCGGACGAGCGCCGCAAGGAGGACGGCTGGCTGGCCCGCGAGGAGTGGCTGTACGCCCGTCGCGACCCGGCCCGCGCGCTGCTGGTCGGCCTCGGCGACGACACCATGGGCACCCCGGACGCGCCGAAGAACCCCGGCGAGGCCGGCCCGGAGGCCGCGGCCCGTTCCGCGCCGTTCGGTCTGCTCGTCGGCTGGGAGCCCCAGCTGGTGGCCCAGCTGGCCGTGGAGTGCGCCGCCCAGACCCACGGCCACCCGGTCGCCTGCCTCGCGGCGGTCGCGTACGCGGTGACCGTGCACGCGCTGGCCCGCGGCGAGAACCTGGACGCGGCAGTGCAGCAGACCCTCGCCCTGCTGGCCACCCGCCCCGGCCACCAGCCGGTCTCCGACGCGCTGCAGCAGGCGCTGGGCGCGGTGCGGCAGGGCATACCCACCCCGGAGCGGGTGAGCGGTCTGATCGGCGCCGGAACCGCGGAGGGCGTCGTGTCCGCCGCCGTCTACTGCACCCTGGTCGGCCAGGACGTCCGGCGCTCGCTGTGCCTGTCCGTCAACCACGACGGACCCTCCGCCGCGACCGGCGCCCTCACCGGCGGTCTGCTCGGCGCCCTGCACGGCGAGACGGCCCTGCCCCCGGCCTGGCTGGCCGAGCTGGAGGGCCGCCCCACCATCCTGGAACTCGCCGACGACTTCGCCATGGAGATGACCCAGGGCCCCGCCCTCCACAGCCCCGCCGCCTCCTCCCCGGCCTGGCTCGCCCGCTACCCCCGCGGCGCCTGACCGGCACCCCCGGCCGGCAGCGCGACACCCAGGCACCGCGGCCGGCAGCGCGACACCCAGGCACCGCGGCCGGCAGCGCGACACCCAGGCACCCCGGCCGGCAGCGCGACACCCAGGCACCCCGGCCCGCAGCCCGACACCCAGGCACCCGGCACGGAGCCCTGCGCCGGCCCGGCCGTCAGACCCTCAGCCCGGCGGCCAGGTGATCCCCGCCGCCCGGAGCAGCCCGCTGTACCTGCGGTGCCGGCGGCGGGCGAGGACCGAACCGAGCGCCCACAGCCCGGCGAACAGCGCCCAGACGCCGGCGCAGACCACAAGGGCCGCCGGGGCGAACCCCGTCCGGTACAGCGGGATCAGCATGCCGAGCGGCAGGACCAGAAGGGCGGTCAGACCGCGCCGCCGGTGGGTGCGGCTGTGGTCGACCATGATCCGCGCGTACAGCAGCTCCACCTCCCGCCGCACCTCGGGCAGCGGACGCAGCCGGCGCCCGCCGGGCCGCATCCCGGGCAAGGGGCCGCCCCCGAGCGCGTCCGGAAACCGGGCGGCGGTGCGCGCCGCCCGCTCCGCGGCGTCCGGCAGCCGGCGGAAGGCGAAGTACGGGTTCGGGCTGCCCTTCGGCGAGAGCGGGGACAGGCCCTCGTACCGGTAGCCGTACTGCTCGGCGACACAGGCGAACGCGGCGAAGGCGCGCCAGGAGCCCGCAGATGCCGGGCGTCGAACCGCTCGGCACCCCGCGCGCTCTCCCTCAGCAGCGCGGACAGCTGCGCCCGCAGCACCACATGCCCCCCGGAGCCGGCCGGACCGCGCGAACGCCGCGCCGTCAGCGCAGCTCCTTTGGGCAGGGCGTGCCGCGCGGCAAGGTGTACGGGGCGGCCAGCCGGTAGGTGCCCGGCTTGGGCGCCAGCAGCACCGTCCAGCGGTCGCCGTTGGCGTCCTCCTCCGTCTCCATCAGACAGCCGTTGACGTTCTCGAACGTCCTCGGCTCACCCTCCGGGCGGTTCTTCGAGGCCTCCGTCTCCTGCGGAGGCTCCAGCTTCCTGCCCTCCTCGTCGACGATGCTCAGCCACGGCGAGTACGGGATGCGCACCAGGATCCGCCCGGCCTTCTCCACCCGCATCGTCATCTCGCCCTGCTCGGCCCGCTCCACCACCGCGTTCGGCTCCGCCAGCGGCGTCGGATCGATCACCTCGAACAGCTGCCAGTTGGCGTCGCCCCAGATCTGCTTCAGATACGGCAGCCCCCGCTGCACCAGCTGCCGCTCCCGCTGGCCGCCGTCGCCGTCCGGCTCGTCCTTCGGCAGGACCACGTAGTGCACGGCCCAGCGCTTGAGCCACTCGTGGTAGTTCGCCGAGTTGAGGGTGTCGTCGTAGAACAGCGGGTTGCGTTCCATGTCCGCCTGGCGGTTCCAGCCGCGCGCCAGGTTGACGTACGGGGCGAGCGCGGACGCCTCCCGGTGCGAGCGCGCCGGGACGACCTCCACCCGGCCCCGCTCGGCGCCGACCTCCTGCAGCTCGTTCACCAGCGGCGCCAGCTCACGCGCCCAGGAGGCGGCCGGGGTGGTGTGCACGATGTCGTCGACCGTCTTGTAGCCGATCCACCCGACGAACAGGGCGAACGCCGCCACGATCGCGTACCACTTGCGGGACTTCGGCACCGTGTAGGGCAGCGCGGCCACCAGCACCACACCGGCGAACAGCATCGCCAGCCGGGTGATGTTGGACCCGATCTGCGAGCTGATGAGCCACACCAGCACGACCCCGAGCCCGTACACCGCCGCCGTCAGCCGGACCGTCCGCCATCCCTGCGGCACCACCAGGTACACCACGACCGACAACGCCAGGGGGATGATCACCGAGCCGAAGATCATCGGCTGGGTCCCCGAGAACGGGAACAGCCACGCCGACAGCGCCACCACCGCACTCGGCGCCAGACCCAGGGCCCACGCGCCCGGCCGCCGCTTCTGCAGGAACAGCGCCACCGCCACCAGACCCACGAACAGCCCCGCGACCGGCGAGGCCATCGTCGCGAGCGCCGCCAGCGGGGCCGCGCACAGCGCCTTCGCCCAGCGCTTGTACCGCCACTTGTGCGGCCAGCAGAACACCACCGCGACCGCGCCCAGCGCGAACATCGTGCCCAGGCCGAACGTCACCCGCCCCGAGGCGGCGTTGCACAGCAGCGCGAACACCCCGGCCAGCGCCGCCCACAGGGGATTGCGCACCGCCCGGCTGCGCATCAGCATCAGCGTCAGCAGCCCCGCCGAGGCGGTCCCGGCGATCATCATGGTGGTCCGCACACCGAGCAGCGACATCAGGTACGGCGACACCACGCTGTACGACACCGGGTGCATCCCGCCGTACCAGGCGAGGTTGTACGCCCGGTCCGGGTGCCGGCCGACGAACTCCGCCCAGGCGTCCTGCGCCGCGAGGTCCCCGCCACTGTTGGCGAACGTGAAGAACCAGACGATGTGCAGCACTCCGGCGAACCCGGTGACCGACAGCACGGGGTGCCGCAGCATGCGGGCGCGCAACGCGAGGAACGCGGCCCGGGAACGGGAGCCGCGGGCGGCATTCCCGGTCACGGAAGGGGCGTCGGCGGCGGGCCGCCCCGAAACCGCACGTTCACGCTCCGGGACGGTTCTGTCCGGTGCGGCCCCGTCCACCGCGGAGTCCCGTTCGTCCACGCCTATTCGCGGACCGTCAGGCCCCTGCCCGGGTTCCGGTCGTCCGGTGCCCGGACCGGAGTCGTCGGCGTGTGTCGGCTCCGCTGTGGCCACCTGAAGGCACTCCCCGTGTCCCGTCTTCCGTATCGGCTGCCGCGTGTCGTCCGCAGCCGTTCCCACTGCGTCCGGTCGCCGGCGACCTGCCCGTTTCGTGACGCTAGCAGACCGCCTGCCGGCCGTCGCCCGCGACGG
>NZ_BAAAIZ010000063.1:0-42082 GCF_039526425.1 Streptomyces thermospinosisporus | reverse complement strand
CAGCAGGAGAGCGCAGGTCACGGCACGGATCAGGCGATGCGCGTCAGCTTGTCCGTGAAGCCGGGCTCCACGAGATCCTCCTTCAGCGCCACCGGCACCTTCACCGCGCTGCTCGACCCGTCACCGACGGTCAGCGTGCCGACCTCGGTGCCGGCCTCGGCGCTGTGCGGCACGGAGCCGGGGGCGAAGGACATCTTCACCTTCAGGCCCGCCCAGCCGACGGCGGAGACGTCCTTGGTGACCACGACCGGCGTACGGCCACCGAGCTGGTCGTCCACATAGCCGACCACGGTGCCCTTCTTCACGACCTTCGCCGAGATCAGCGCATCCTCGGCGGCCTCCAGCGCCGTCTGGCTGACCCGGTTGGCCGTCTCGAGGATCTTCGGCTTGTGCTGGCCGAGGATCGCGCCCACGACCGTCACCGTCCGCCCGTCGACCTCCTCGCGGGAGGCGAAGAGCAGGTTGCCGCCGGCCTTCGTGGTGCTGCCGGTCTTGATGCCGATGGCGCCCATCCGGTACGGCAGCTCGTTGTAGTTCGTCCAGTACTTGCCGGAGGGGTCGGTCCAGCTCGCCGCGCTGGTGATGGCCACCAGGGCAGGGTTCTTGACCACCGCACGCCCCAGCTTCACCTGGTCCTCGGCCGTGGAGACGGTGGTCTCCTTCAGGCCCGAGGGGTCGGTGTAGCGGGTGTCGCTCATCCCGAGCTCCTTGGCGGTGTCGTTCATCTTCTTGACGAACGCCGCCTCGGAGCCCGCGTCCCAGCGGGCCAGCAGCCGGGCGATGTTGTTGGCGGAGGGGATCATGACGGCGGACAGGGCCTGCTTCAGCGTGAGCTTGTCGCCGGCCTTGACGGTGTCCAGCGTGGATTCGCCGTCCTTGTTGTAGCCGCCTTCCTTCTCCGCCGTCTCGTCGATCTCGATCTTCGGGCCTTCCTCCCCTGGCTTGAGGGGGTGGTCCCGCAGGATGACGTACGCGGTCATGGTCTTGGCGACCGAACCGATGGCCACCGGCTTCTGCTCGCCGAAGTGGTCCATCGAGCCGACCCCGTCGACATGCATCCAGCCCTGGCCCTCGCCCGGCCACGGCAGCCGCACCTTGTCGCCCTCGAACACATAGGGCTCCGCGGTGACGGTCAGCGTGGGTTCCGGCAGCGGGCGCACGGCCTGCGCGACCGCAAAGATGATCACCAGCAGCAGGACCAGCGGCGTCCAGATCTTCACCCGCCGCACGGCCGTGCGCAGCGGAGTGTCCGGCGGCGGCGGGGTGTTGGTCAGCTCGGCGAGCAGATCCAGCGGCGGCTTCGGCGGCAGCGGCTGCTGCGCGGTGCGCTCGGGCCCGATCTGCGGCAGCGCGGTGGTCGCCTCGGCGGCGGACGGCTCGGCGCGGGCGGGCTTGCGGACGCCGGGGTCGTCCAGCGACTTCAGCGCGACGAACTTGCTGGTCCGCTCGGACTCGGCCCCGGCCCCGGACCCGGACCCCGGCTTCGAGCCCGACTGCGGCTTCGACTCCGGCTTCTGATCCGGCCTCTGATCCGGCTTCTGCTCCGGCTTCGAGGCACGCTCGGCCTGGCTCTGATCGGAGCGGTCGACCCGGAGCATGGTGGTGGCCTGGTCCAGCGCCGGCCCCGAACGGACGGTCTTGAACACGGCGGTCGGCTGATCGACGGGCCGCTCGGCCTTCCCGCCCTTGCCGGACGAGTCACCCTTCGGGTCACCCTTGGCAGCATCGCCGGCCTTGGCCTTGTCAGCGCCGCCGCCCTTGCCCCCCGAGTCGCCCTTCGGGCTGCCCTTGCCCTCGGCTACACCGCCGCCCTTGCCCGGAGTGCCGTTGGGTGCGGGCGCGGCGGAGGAGCGGGTGCCCTGGGCGGGGGTGCCGTTGGGTGCGGGTGCGCCGGGGGAGCCGGAGCTCTGGTCAAGGGCGCCCTTGGGGCCGCCGTCCTCGTCGCGCTCGGACTTGGCCTTGGCCTCGACGTCGCGGCCGGCTGCCTTCGCCTTGCCGGATGCGTCGTCCCTGGCCGGGGTGGCGTCTTTGGCGCCGGTACGGTCGGCGAGGGGCGCGTCTTTGGCGCCGGTACGGTCGGCGCCGGGCGCGCCCTTGGCGTCGTTGTCAGGCCCGGCGTTCTTGGCATCCGTAGCGCTCTTCGCTGCGGCATCGGCAGCCTCGGCGTCCGCCTCGCCGGGTGCCTTGCGCCCGGTCGGAGTGGTGGCACGGCCCGCCGTGCCGGAGGCGGCGCGCCAGCCGCCGTTGTCCGCGGAGCCCGGTGCGCCCGTGGCGTCGTTGTCGCCCTTGGCGTTCTTGGCTTCCGCGGAGTCCTTCGCATCCGTGGCGCCCTTCGCTGCGGCATCGGCAGCCTCGGCGTCTGCCTCGCCGGGTGCCTTGCGCCCGGTCGGAGTGGTGGCACGGCCCGCCGTGCCGGAGGCGGCGCGCCAGCCGCCGTTGTCCGCGGAGCCCGGTGCGCCCGTGGCGTCGTTGTCGCCCTTGGCGTTCTTGGCTTCCGCGGAGTCCTTCGCATCCGTGGCGCCCTTCGCTCCGGCATCGGCAGCCTCGGCGTCTGCCTCGCCGGGTGCCTTGCGCCCGGTTGGAGCGGTGGCACGGCCCGCCGTGCCGGAGGCGGCGCGCCAGCCGCCGTTGTCCGCGGAGCCCGGTGCGTCGGTGGCATCGGCGCGGTCCACGTCCGGTGCGTCCTTGGCGCCCTTCGCGTCCTGCGCTCCGGCATCGGCAGCCTTGGCCGTCTCGCCGGACGCGTCGCTCCCGGACGGGGTGGTGGCCCGTCCCGCCTTGTCGGATGCCGTGCGCTCGCGGTCCCCGCCTGCGGCGCCCTCTGCGTGCGAGGCGTCGGAGTCGCCGCCGACGGAGTCGTTCGCCTGGGGGGCAGCCGACCACTCGGCGTCGTCGGCTGCATCGCCCTCAACGCCGTCGTTCGCGGCGCTGCTGGTGGCGGCCGACTCCTCGGCGTCGTTTACGGATGCTGCGGCCCCGGTGTCCTCGTCGGCCGCCCGGCCCTTGCTCTTCTCGCTGTCCGCACCGGCGTCAGCGGACGCACCGTCCCCCCCCTCAGACGCCCCAAACGCCTCAGAGGTCCCAGAGTCCCCAGAAGCCCCGGACGGCGACTCCCCAGAGTCCGCCCCCCGGACCCACGCCGCGACCGCGTCCCGCAGGCGCCCGTCACTCTTGGCCGCAGCCTCGTGCTGCTCCTCGCTCGACGGCGGCTTCGCAGCCCCCGCGTCCGCGTCACCGGCCTTCTGCGCACCGTCGCCCGTATCGGCGTCGGAGCCCTTACGCGGCCGTACCGACAGCACCTGGGTGGCCGTGTCGACCCTGGGCCGCGCCTCGGCCGGCTCAGCGGACTGGGCGGAATTCGCGGAATGGGCGGACTTGGCGGGAGCAGCGGCCTCGCGGGCGACCGCCAGGCGCGGGTCACGCGCCTGCGTGGAGCTTCTCGCCTCGGGAACCGGACCCGCGCTCCCCGACGTCGTTCCTGCCGACGACTCGCGCTGCTTCGACTTGTCGGGGGACTCGCCCGCCACCGATGCCTCCTCCATGTGCCGCACGCACGCGTGCGCCAACCGAACCGTGAACCGCCCGCCCGGCAACGCCTCGGAGCGCTGTCCGAACCATGTACCAGTGTCCTGGGTGCGGGCCTACCCCACGCGGTAGACGAGAACGACATACCTACCGGTTCCCTTACGAACCGGTCACGCACCCTCGACAGACCAATGTGAGAGGGGTCACCCTGTCATTCATCCACGCGGGGAGGCATGGATGGGCAGGAGCCGCAGAACACTTCCGGAGGAGCTTCTGCTGCTGGCACTGGACCCGGCCACGGGTACCACTGCACAGCCGCAGTCGCTCGACCTCGGTCTGGCCGGAGCACAGCTAGTGGAGCTGGCGCTGGCCGGACGGATAGCCCCAGACGGGGATCGTATCGCCGTGGTGGTACCACGGCCGACAGGAGATCCGACACTGGACCACGCACTGGAGTTGCTGCGAAGGCGCGGCGCCCCGGTGCGCGCGGTCCACTGGATCGGCGGGCCGCGTCTCGGGCTCCGCCAGACCTACCTCTCGCATCTGGAGCGGTGCGGCATGGTGCAGGCCGTGGCCGGACAGATGTGCGGGGTGCTGCCGACGACTCGCTACCAGGCGACGGACACCGAGATCAGCCGGGAGATCAGGGCCCGGCTGGACGCCGCCATCCGTACCGGTGTGCCGCCGGACCCGCGGACCGCGGCGCTGGCTGCCCTGGCCCACGCGGTCGGCCTCGGCAAACACCTGTATCCGGGGAACGAGGGACGTTCGTCCCGCTCCCGGCTGCGGGATCTGATCCGGCACGACCCCATGGGCGGCCTCGTGGCGCACGCCGTGATGGACGTCCAGAACGGTGTGGCCTCGCAGCCGCGCCGCAGCCCCGCCGCCGGCAGGCAGCCCGCCCCGGGCGGCCGGCGGGGCACGGCGGACCCTGCACGAGGTGTTCCCACACAACCGCGCCGCGGATCCATGGCGCGAGCCGCGGCCCACTGAGGCACGGCAGCACAGACCCGGTCACGGGAGCCGCTGCCCGAGCGGGGCGGAGAGAATGCACGGATTCTCTCCGCCCCGCTCGGCGTGCCCGCAGGCTACGGTCCCGCGTGCGGCCGGCCCTGTGAACTGGCGTGTACTCGTCGAATATCGACCGTTTCCCAGCGGCGGCGGACCTCTTGGTGGCAATCTGCTCAACAGCAGATACGCAAAGTGGCAGAGCAAGCACAAGAAGTACGAAGTGGCGAGTACGAGTACTACGAGTACGAGGCACGCAGCCGGAGGTGCACGTCCCGTGGCGTCCAATGTCAATCCCACCGTCAGGCGACGCCGGCTGGGCCAGGAGTTGCGCAGGCTCCGAGAGCTCAAGGGCATGACGGCGGAGGAAGTGGCGGAGCGGCTGCTGGTGTCGCAGTCGAAGATCAGTCGTCTGGAGAACGGGCGGCGCAGCATCAGCCAGCGCGACGTCCGCGACCTGTGCAATGTCTACGAGGTGGAGGACCAGCGCATCGTCGAGTCCCTGATGCAGATGGCCAAGGACTCGCGTCAGCAGGGCTGGTGGCACGCCTTCGGCGACATCCCGTACAGCGTCTACATCGGCCTGGAGACCGACGCGGAGTCGCTCCGGGTCTACGAACCCCAGATCATCACCGGCCTGTTGCAGACCCGCGCCTACGCGGAGGCCATCATCCAGGGCGGTTCGCCGGAGGCCTCGGAGCAGGAGAACGACAAGCGGGTCGAGGTCCGGCTGCGCCGGCAGAGCCGTATCACCGCCGAGAAGGACCCGCTGCGGCTGTGGGTGGTGCTGGACGAGGCGGCGCTGCACCGGATGGTCGGCAGCCGCCAGGTGATGCGCGAACAGCTGGAGCACGTCCTGGAGATGAGCCGGCTGCCGCACATCACCGTGCAGGTGCTGCCGTTCGAGGTCGGCGCGCACGCCGGCATCAACGGCCAGTACTCGATCCTGGAGTTCGCCGACGCGGCCGACTCGAGCGTGGTCTACATCGAGGGCGTGACCAGCGACCTGTACCTGGAGAAGCCGCACGACGTGCAGAAGTACACCGTGATGTACGAGCACTTGAGGGCCCAGTCGCTGAACGTGGAGGCCTCGCGCCGGCTCGTGGAGAGGATCGCGAAGGAGTACGCGCGCTGACCTTGCCGACCGGCCGCCACTCACGTCTGCCGGGCGCAACTGACGTCTGCCGGGCGCAACTGACGTCTGCCGGGCAGTGCGCGGCGAATTTTATATCCTCACCATGTCAAAATGGAAGACTCACCTGGAATATGTCCCTAGTTGAGTGAAGGACTGCTCCGCAAGAGGAGGGTGGCGAGTAGCGTCGATCACGCCAACCACGAGTCGAGGTTGGCGCAATCCGTTCTGCGGGTCCTTGCCGGAATGCGCAGCCCGGTGACGCAACTCAGCAACTGGCTACGGAGCGAACATGGCAATTCGTCTGGGCGCCACGGAAACGTGGACGACGTCCTCCTACACCAACAACAACGGCGCGTGCGTGATGGTCAGGTCGACCACCGAGGAAGCGCTGGAGCTCGGCGACACCAAGATCCCCGAGGGTCCGAAGCTGGCGTTCCCCGCGGACGCGTGGAGCGCGTTCGTGGCCGCGGTCAAGTCCTAGCCCGGGCGGCGAAAGACCCTCAAGCACCACCGACAGAGCCCTCTCGACGAGTTCGCCGTCCTTGCCGAGAGGGCTCGGCTTGTGGGCGCAAGCCCTCAGCTCACTTCACCGGAAAGGCCACGTCACACACCGGATCCTCGGCTCCCGCCGCGTCCCAGTCCGCGAAGTACACCTCCCGGCACGGCCCCGCCTGGCTCAGCCCCTCGGCAGCGATCCACTCCTCCACCGCCTCGAACGCCGCCAGGATCTGCGGATGGGCCACCTGGGCCTTGGAGATCCGGGTGTACGCCAGCCTGCGGGCCGGCTCCACCCGCACCGTCGTCTCCCAGGCCCGGCCCCGCTGTTCGGCCCACGCCCGTGCCGCCGCCTCGTCGGCGACCGGAACACATGCCTCCGCCGGTCCGTCGCTCTCCATCGACACCTCGGCGTGGTACGCCACGAACGGCACCCCCGTCACACCCCCGCACTTCTCGGCCGCCGCCGCCAGCCGCCCCAGCGACGCCCCGATCCAGGCCGGCAGCTCAGGGGCCAGTGTGTGCCGCTTCTCGGTGATCACCACCTGCTCCGGCACATCCACCATCTCGACCGCGAACTTCCCGTGCATCTCGGAGCTCCTCCCCGACAGTCGTCCACGGAGGTACTCGGCGAGCGCCCGCTGCCCGGCGACCCGGGTCTCGACACCGGCCCAGTAGGCGGCGAGCCGATCGGCCGCCACCCCACCGTCGCCGGCGTCGAGGACCTCGGCGATCCGGGCGAGCGGCATGTCCAGCTGCCGTAGCAGCGCCACCAGCCGGGCGTGCTCCACCTGGCCCGCCGCGTAGTACCGGTAACCGGTGGCCGGGTCGACCTGCGCGGGCACCAGCAGGCCCAGCCGGTCGTACAGGCGCAGCGCCTTCGCCGACAGCCGCGCCCGCGCGGCGAACGCCCCGATGCTCAGCAGCTCCTCGTCCACGCCGTCATCCTCCGTCACCGGACGGCCTCTCCGCCCGGCGACAAGGACGCTCGCCCCTGCCCCAGGGGCAAGGTCAAGGGACGTCCCGAGGCGTCACCCCAGAGCCTTCTCCACCGCCGCCACGACCTCGGCCGACTCCGGCTCGGTCTGCGGCGCGAACCGGGCGACGACTTGGCCGTCCCGGCCGATCAGGAACTTCTCGAAGTTCCAGCGGATGTCCCCGCTGTGCCCCCCGGCGTCGGCGTGACCGACCAGCCGCTCGTACAGCGGGTGCCGGCCAGCCCCGTTGACCTCGATCTTCTCGGTCATCGGGAAGGTCACCCCGTACGTCGCCGAGCAGAAGTCGGCGATCTCCTCCGCACTGCCCGGCTCCTGCCCGAGGAACTGGTTGCAGGGCACCCCGAGCACGGTGAACCCCCGCTCGGCATACCGCTCGTGCAGCCGCTCCAGCCCCTCGTACTGGGGCGTCAGCCCGCACTTGGAGGCCACGTTCACCACCAGCACGACCCGCCCGGCGTACTGCCCGAGCTCGGCCGGACCACCGGTGAGCGCACCGATCTCGACATCGAGGGGAGAGGCACCGCTGTTCTCGCCGTTCTCCGCATGCGTCATGGCATTCGTCATGCCCGGATGCTAAGGGGTGTCCGCACCCCTAGCCGCGCGAGATGGACGCCCCCGCGCGTTCAGGTCACCCCCGGCCCCCGGCCCCTCCCCGAGCCCGGATTCCGATTCCGACGCCTGCACCACCACATCCCCCGCCGCCGTACGCACATACAGCACCGACCGCCCCGCCCTGCCCCAGCGCCGCACCAGCCCCGCCTCCAGCAGCACCCGCAGATGCCGGCCCACCGAACCCAGCCCCTGCCCGGTCACGGCGACAAGCTGGCTCGTACTCATGGGCGAGGCCAGCAGCACCAGCACCCGGGCCCGCGCCCGCCCCATTCCCGGTGCGTCCGGCCTCGGGAGGTCCGGTAGGTGCGGTTGTTCGTGTCGGCGTAGGCGAAGTCGATGCGCCAGTTGCAGAAACCGCTGTTGAGCGCGCCCACGAAGCCGCAGTCGAGGCCGGCGTTCTGATACGTGATCTTCCGGCTCTGCCCGCGGATGATGTGGGTGAACATGCACCCCGTCGGGATCTTCATCGTCGCCCCGCCGATGCTGTACTCGAAGGTGCGGACCGGCGTCGAGCCGACTGCGGAGGCATGCGCGGCGAGCGGGCCCGAGACGGTGAGCGTGGCTGCGGCGGCGAGCGCGGTGGTCAGGCGCGCGCCGTAGGACCAGAGCAAGGGGATCCCCTCCTGATGTCTCGCGTCTTTCTGCGAACACCAGGGGCAACCGTGATCGAAAACCGGAGGTTGCCGGGCTTCCGGCCGTTTCACCACGTCAGGTGATCACGACACCAGTGTGCTGACCTGCAGAGACGTTGCTTCAGGTGGGGGTACGACCATCTGCGCGCGGTCGGGTGCCGGTCAGTCGGGCAGTCGGTCGGTCAGCCAGTCGGGGTCAGTCCGAATCCTGGGCCTCTTCCGCGTTCTCCTGCCCCTCCTCCGGAGGTTCGCCCTCCAGGAGGCGTTCTGCGATGTCGTCGGCCCACTGCTGAGCCCAGCGACGGAGTTCGTCGACGGCGGGGAAGTCGAGGCCCTGTCTGCGGAACTCGCTGTCGTCCAGCCAGTCGGTGCCGGTGAGGCGGGACTGGAGTTCGGCGAGGTCGAAGGTGTCGGGGGCATGGCGGCGGCCGAGTTCCTCGAGCTCCAGATGGCTCCAGCGGTCGGCCACGGCGTGGACGTCGACGAGGTCGCGGGGCAGCCCCCGGTCGGCCAGCGCCCTGACCTTCGTACCGACGAGGTCCTCGAGGGAGAGCACCGGCCCCGCCTCCGTCATCACCGGCGGCCGCCACAGCATCTCCTTGCGCAGGTCCACGGGGCACTCGTCGCCGTCCGCCGCCTCGCGCACCACCAGCCGCGCCGCCAGCGGGTCCGCCTGCACCTCCCCGACGACCCACCCACGGGCCTCCAGCCCCGCTCGCACCGCGTCGGCGATCTCACCCATCGGCGCGGCGTCCTCGGTGGCCAGGTCCACGCCCCGGCTGACCCGCTCCACCAGCCCGTGCGCCCGCACCGCGTCGCCCCCCGCCAGCACCAGCCCGTACGGCGCGCCGACGGCGAGCAGATCCGCCCGCAGCCGCTCGTGCACGGCGTTCGTCCCGGCAACCGGTCCCGCTGAGGCCATGCCCCGATTATCGCCCGCACCCCGCCGACCTGCGGAGACGGCGGGGCGGACGGGTGAGGCCCCGCAGCGGGCCGGAGTCGCCGCACACCGTGAACCGTCGCGTACGTACCCGCCGCGGGGCTACTCCTTCAGCGCCACGCCGCAGAACGCATCCAGGTCGGCCGGACCGCTCTCCCCGTCCTCGGGCCGCCACTCCGGCACCCGCACGACGCCCGGCTCCACCAGCTTCAGCCCGTCGAAGTACCCGGCGATCTCCTCGACGGCGCGCACGTAGTACGGCACCGCCCCGCTCTTCCGGTACGCCTCCGCGGCCGCGATCATGGGCTCGCTGGTGGCCGTACTGTCGGAGATCACCAGGTAGCTCCCGGACGGCAGCCGCGCCATCAGCCGCTGCACCAGGGCGCGCGCGTCCTCGTACGGGTCCACATGGCCGAGCGTGTTGAGGATCATGAGCCCGACCGGCTTCGAGAAGTCGAGCGTCTCGGCGGCGGCCCGCAGCACCTTGTCCGGGTCGTGCATGTCGGCGTCGATGTACGCGGTCTTGCCCTCGGGCGTGCTGGTCAGCAGGGCCTGGGCGTGCGCCAGCACGATCGGGTCGTTGTCCACGTACACGATCCGCGAGTCCGGGGCGACCCGCTGCGCCACCTCGTGCGTGTTGTCGGCGGTCGGCAGCCCCGTGCCGATGTCCAGGAACTGCCGGATCCCCTGCTCACCGGCGAGATACCGCACGGCCCGCCCGAGGAACTTGCGGCTGGAGACCGCCACGTCCACGAGCCCCGGGAAGATCTCCTTGATCTGGTCCCCGACCTCGCGGTCGATCTTGTAGTTGTCCTTGCCGCCGATGAAGTAGTTCCAGAACCGCGCCGAGTGCGGCCTGGACGTGTCGATCCGCGCCCGCGTCTCGAAACCGGCACTGTCCTGAGCGATGTCCTCCGACACGGCTGAGCCTCCTGTGAGTGAACGGCGACCGGTGCACCAGCCCACCAACCTACGTGAACTTGGCCCTTGACACCGCTAGTTGTGCACGGAAGAAGGCCGGAGCCAGGCGAACGCGGTGGCGCCGCACTGCCGTCCGGGTGGCGTCGGCTCGCCTCTGCCGCGGCGAGCCGACGTCGGCCGGACGCGTACCGCATGCCGGCCGGACATGCGTCGCATGCAGCCGGGCGCGCTTCTCACATCAGCCGGCAGCCGACATGACGGCGCCGAGGAGGGCAGGGGCGATCACCAGCCCCGAGGCCCGCACGGCGGTCCCGCTCCCGCCGCCCGCCGTGAGCCTGCGCACCGCGAAGGCCGCGACCAGGGCGAGCGGGAAGACGACCAGGGCCGCCTGGTCGATTCCGACAGCGTGCCCGGACAACCGCCCGGCACCCGTCATCGCCAGCGTCCCGGCGAGGAGCGCCAGCAGCACCGGACCGGCGCCGAACCAGCGGTCCTCGAGGTGCTCGACGACCTTGCCGAAACCGGCCCCCGCCAGCTTCATCCGCACCGAACTCACCAGCGCGGCACCCAGGACGGCGAAGCCGACGACGAGAAAGGCCCACTGCAGGACCGCCGCGACCGTGTGCATCGTCCGTCTCCTCCTTCTCCGGCCGTCCTACCAGCAGTTCTTGATGACCTGGTCGACGCCCAGGACTTCGGCCGCGAGGGCTCCCATGCCGGTTCCGGCCTCCTCGAAGACCTCCATGATCGCCTTCTTGAAGCTCTTCTTGCCGCGCTTCTTCTTGTCCTGGATCTTCTTGACGACCTTCTTGACGCCGCCGAGCTTGTCGATGGCCTTCTTGACCTTGTAGATCTTCCCGATGGCCAGCAGGTTCGAGCCGACGGCCAGCAGAATGCCCCGGGCGCAGCCACCGGCGTTGAACTTGAATGCCTGGATACGGCCCTCGCCGGCCCTCTCCCCGAGGCGCGCCTCGAGCCACTGCTCGGTGGCTTCCTGCCCCTGCTGCAGCACGTCGTCCGGGATCTCGCTGACGGCGCGGAGCGCCTCCTCCAGACCGGCGAAGGCGGCCTCCTCGTCCAGGCTCTCCAGCGCGCCCAGGCCGGCACCCGTCTCCGCCGCCATGCTCACCGAAGGCATCTCCGAGGCGGCTCGCTCCGCGCCCGTGGCGTTCGCCAGCGGAGCCGCTACGCCCAGGGCCACCGCGGCCGCCGTGAGGGCCGCGACGTCGCGGACCTCTTGCGCCACTGGTCACTGCTGCTTCTGGCCGAGTGCTCAGCGGCGATGAATGACGTGGTCACGTCTCCCCCTGATGTTCCGTTGTCGTTCAGCATGCTGGTCGGGCATGCAGCTGCGTCGCGTCACATGAGTGCTGGTCAGGCGGTCGTTGATCAACGTGGCCGTACCGATCTTGTGGTGAACATGTCCCGATGACAACGGATTTGAGGAAGCCCTGAGCATCGACCTCACAGTGTGGTGCGGTAGGTGCTCGTGGGCGGCCCGTCGGCCGCGCCGTCACCACGCTGCTGCTCTACTACGGCACCCTGTCCGCGGGCGACAACTACCCCCTGGCCATGGTTCTGGTCGGCCTGGCGCCACCCTCGCCGGCTACGTCCCGCTCTACGCCCTGATGCCGTCCCTGCCCCCGAACACCGGCGCCAGGCGATGCCGGCCCTCAACCTCGGCGCCGGCGCCGGCACGTCCGTGGGCCCCGCCATCGTCGGCCTCTTCCTCGGCCCCTTCGGCGTCCAGGGCGCCTTGTGGACCTTCGCCGCCCCTCTACTCGGCCAGCGCCGTCATGACCCTCTTCCTCACCGTCCGCGACACGGCCCCTGCAGCTGGGGGACGCGGCACCCGAGCCGCCGACGCCGACCTCGGCTGAGCCCGACACCGAAGGGTCCAGCCCCCCGGGCCTCACTCCACCATCACGGACACCGCTCCCGGCGACCGCCTCGCCGGGAGCGGTGCGCACGACTGGCCTGCCAGGTGCGCGCTCCAGCCGTCGCCGGTCGAGATCGACCGACGTGGACTGTCACTGGCAGCCCCTATCGTCGGCGCCATGGGTGACCACTTCCAGACCATCGTCGACCTCGACGCCACGCCGGCCGAGGCCGAGGCCCTCGCGGACCGCGCCCTCCACTGGCTGGTGAGCGAGGGGATCGTCCTTGCCCAGCAGACCACGTGTGTGCTCGGAGCACCGGCAGGCCACCCGCCCGGCGAACACTGGGCAAAGGCAGTCATCGACCCGGACTGGGAGCCGACGGACGGCCTCGCGGTGGAGACCGGCCGCACGGTCTTCCACGGTGGACAAGGCGGCGCCCAGTACGCCATCTGCCCGAAGTGCGCCGCCCGAACCGACTTCTTCACCGAGACCTGGGAGCCGATAGACGGGGCCGACGACGCGTTCTTCGAAGCCATCAACACCTGGCACAAGACCGGGAAGGCCACCGTCACCTGCTCCCACTGCGCCTCGGCCTCCGACCTCCGCGCCTGGAAATGGGCCGACGACTACTACGCCTTCGCCTACCTCGGCTCCGAGTTCTGGAACTGGCCCGAGTTCACCCCTCGCTTCCTGGCCGACTTCGCCCAAGTGCTCGAGGGACACCGGGTGGTGCGCGTGTGGGGAAAACTATGAGTCCCGGAATGCCGGAGGGCACACCGCGAGAGGCTGGCACCACGTCGCCTGACTACCACTTCAGCCGTGTTACCCAGATCCGGTAACCGCCAGGCACTCCGAGCGCGACGTACCGCCGCCTGACCATGCAGTTCCCCGTGCTCATAGGACGCCTCCGGCAAGGCTATGCGTAAACTCGAGCGGCGGTCAGGGCGCGCGCGAAGAAGGTCCAGGTCGCCGTCAGCCGGCAGGTCGTGCCCGAAGTTCCGGTACCACCCCGGAGAGGCAGTGACCCAGGCTTCCAAGCCAGCCAGAAATCTGTCCAGTGTTGCGTTCTCCCAGTGCCGGCCGTTGACTGCGTAGTCCGCGCGAAGGTGCGCCAGGAAGGCACTGAAAGCCTCACGATCGTCGATGTGATCGTCGGGCCCAAGGGGGCTTGTCATAGCCGGGATCCTGCGAGGGCATCCAGCGGTGTATCGCCTGCTCCCATCAGGCATGGCAGTCACGTTCAACACGGAGTGGCGGCTAGAGGCCGACCTGCCTGACACCCTCGTACCCGACGCCACTCGCCCCCGTATTGCCACAGCCCTCGCAGCGCACCTTGTGGAGACGGGTCTCGGACTGACCCGTCGATGCGGAGGCCGGAGCCTGTTGCGTAGCGGGGGACGGCTACGATCACGCCATGCCGGGCAGAGGTGGAGGGCTGGCGCGCGCCTACTGGGCTCTCGATCGCGCCCTCGGAGGTCAACGACCCCCGACCAGAGCGCAGATGTTCGCAGCAAGACGGCCACTCGCCGTCTGGCTTGTGGCAGGGATCGTGTGGTGGGGCCTCTTCCTCATCCTCCTCGAGGGCAAGGTTCTGCCCGCGTTGGGCATCGGCGTGCTGCTCGGCGGAGTGCAGGTGGTGTTCGCCCGGATCGAAAGGGGCCGCCAGCGCCGCCTCGTGCGTCTGGGAGTCTGGGACGGTGTCCACGCCCATTCCGCCGGCGAGACCCGGGCCATGGACAAGCGCCGGATGCACCGCGAGAACCTACGGCCGCTGTGCGAGGTGCTGGCGCACTTCGCCGAGCACGACTTCGGGGACTCCGAATGGGAGGTCGTCGATGGGGCCGTGGAGGGAACGGACATCGAGCGGGATACGTGGTACAGCCACCGGCTGGCGGGCCGACGCACGTTCACCTTGCGGATCGCGGCGGTGCCCGATTCGAGAGACGTTTATGTCGAGATCTACGGGGTGCTGGGCGGCCGCGGAAAGTCCCTGATCGCAGGGGTGTTGCACGTGCTCGGCAAGTATCGTGTGAGCTGATCTTTCTCGATCGCGGATGCATCGCGACCTTGCGTCGGCGCCACAATCTGGAGGCAGCTGCTCGCCCTCGGACCATGCCGCCACCACCGGGACCGGCTGCTGCGGAGGCGTCCCGGTCCGCGACCGACGTCGTTGGAGGTGCTGCGGTGTCTTCCTTGGTGCGAACCCCGGACGGGTAGGTCGCTGAGGTCAGCCGAGCTGGCACATGCGTCAGGAGGGTCGTAGCGCGATAATGGGTAAGGGTCCGCTCGTAGTCACCTTAGGAACTACACCACGGGGGCCACCATGGATGCCCCAACGATCGCCATATTAATCGCCTCTCTAGCATTCGCTATGGCTGTCATGACTTTTATAGTCGCCGTAGTGAGGGGGAAAAAGGAGGACGGGCGTCACCGGACGGAGCAGGTGCGGTCGCTCGCTGGTCTGTTCGCTGTAATGGCAAGCGACGGCGCCATAGCGGCAGCAGCGGCATTGGGGATCGCTCACACACCTGACAATGGCCAGCATGTGGCGCTGCTCACCAGCGCGTTCACCGGCATTACCGCCATAACTACTGCCTACTTCGGCATCAAGGCTGTTTCTAACACTGCTGATTCAGCGATTCACAAAAAGCGGCAGGATGGTGACGGCGACGGCGACGGCGACTGAAAACCGACCTGTGCGCTAGCCTCGATCTTTCGTGATCGAGGAGGGGCCGAGGAGGCGCTGGCGGGAGCGCGGTCTGGCGCGGTCGTCGCGGTGTGCGCCCTTCCACAGGTCGGGGACCGGGACGCCGAGGTCGTCGACGATGCTGTCGGTGGTCATGGTGATCTCGCACTCTGTTGGGTGTTCTTCCCCTTCGCCTGACGGGCAGGAGGGGCTATTGGGCCGAGCGGGCGGTGGCCTTGCTCCGGGAGGACTTCCGGGCCGTCGGCTTCTCCGCGGTGCTCTTGCGCGTCGTGGTCTTCGCCGCGGCCTTGCGCGGTGCCGCCTTCTTGGCCGAGGCGCGTCGGCGCGTGGGTGAGGTACCTGCCGTCGGGTCGGACTTGGCGGAGGCGTCCTCGCCGGTCTCGCCGTCATCCGGCTGCAAGGTGTTGAGGAGGACGCGCAGCTGTTCGGGGCTGGCGTCCTGGTAGGAGACGCCGAAGTCGTCGACGCACCGCTCGTTGACGGTGTCGAAGCCCATGCCAAGGCGGCCGGCGAGTTCCTGGACCTCCCTGCGTGCCTGATCCAGTTCGGCGCGAGGATCGGCCGGTGGCGGCGTCTCGATCTCCTGCGCCGACATCGCGTCCGTAGTCTCCTCGACGCCACGGGTTTCGACGATTTCGCCTTCGACCACGTCTCCGGACGAGGGCGCTTCTACGTTCCGCTGGGTCTCGTCCGGTCGCTCTGCCTTTTCGCTCCGCAGTCGCGCGGCGGCGGCCTGGACTCGCTCGCGGGACTCCGCCGCATCGGCCGCGTGCATCTCCTCGTCGACGTGCAGGCCGGACAGGTCCGCCGGGCAGGCCCGGCGGAGGGCCAGGGCCTCGGCGACCTTGCTCAGTTGACTGCAGGCATTTGCGGCCACAGCCCGCCGAGCTTGTACTCCTGGGCTTCGTAGTCCCACACCTTGGGCGCGTACTCCCGCCAGTGGGCAACGGCGGGGAAGCGTGAGTCGCCGCGCCAGACGACGACACGGCAGGCAGCCGGCGGTTCGTCGCGCAGCCACACCGTGTGCTCGCCGCCCTCGGCGTCGAACCAGACGAAGTCCTCGTACGCGATGGACTGTCCGGCCCGGTCGGCGGCCCGGCGTGCGATGAGCCGGTAGCCGTCGATGCCGGTCTGGATCGTCCAGCGGATCTCGCCGCGCGACTTGCGCTTGATCATGTAGATCTGCCGACCGAACGGGTCGAGCCCCGACGCCTTGCAGTAGTGGAAGAAGATCCCCAGCTGAGCCGGACTGGCCTCCGCCAGATCCGGGAATGCTGCGCGCAGCGCGCGCAACTGCTGGTCCTCGAACGCCTTCTGGTCCTCGCGGATCGCGAGCCAGGTGACCGGAGCGTCGGCCACATCCCCTCCATGCATCGTGGTCCCCTCACTTGGACTTCAACTGTCGCAACACATGTTGCGGTGTGCGGCATGGAAGTCCTCGAAGCGCTCGTCGATGGTTGGCTCGTCGTGAAGGTGAGCGTGGTCTGGCTCTGGTATCTCCAGCGGCAGCTCTGTCTGTTCGCGTGTGCGCATTGCTCTCCCTGGAGGACCTAGATCTGTCGCAACACATGTGAGCCATGATCTTAAAGGTGATGGGCAAAGTGCGCTGTGTGCGAGACGATCCGCCTGGATGTGCGCGAGAAGCTGCGCCCGTCGTCCCTCTCCGCGTCGGGACGCAGTCCTACCGCTTGGGCCGCACGGTCATGGAGAACCCGGAATTCAGGAGCTCGGCGGCGAACGCGGCCACGTCCTCCACGGTGTGCTCGCCCGGCATGAAGGTGCGCGCCTCCGGAAGCGGCGGGGGTGTCGGCTTCGGCTCCACCGGCGGCTTCCGGCCGCGGGGCTTGATCTGCTCACGCTCGCCCGCCCGAATGCGGTCGATGCCGTCCTGAACAGTTGCCCGCCCGCGCTGCTCGGCGTCCTCCAGCACGGTGTCCAGCAGCCACAGCGGAGAGCCGGAGATCACGGCGTCCTCGGATGCGAAGCTCCTGCGGACCCGCCACTGGTAGACGTCCATGTACTTCTTGCCGAAGACCCAGGGGATCTCCTTCAGGCCGACGATGTCCGGAAGCTCTGCCACATCACTGACCTCGTACCCGCCATCGATGCCGGCCTTGTACTCCTTCAGCCGCTGAGCGTCGAACTCGCGATTGCCGTCCTCGGACAGTCCAAGGACCGTGGGCAGCAGCCAGTACGGATTGCCGGAGATGACGACGTCCGGCTCTCCGAGCACGCCTCGCGTCTTCCAGAGCTGCGAGGTCTGCCGCTCCACTCCGTAGAGGAAAGCGATCTCCGCGTGCCCCAGGAGATACGGGAACCGCTTCTTCGCCACGACGCCTCCGTGCCTGCGCAGATATAACGGACTTGATGCGTCAAGCATAGTTGCTCAGACGGACAGGCTTGATCGGGGCAGCAACGGCTACGACAGGACCGGCTGGCCGCAGACGAGTGCCTCCAGGGCCTGGGCCGACCGCGGAGCGAGACGGTAGATCCCGTGCACGCTGACGGCGCGCAGCAACTCCCCGTCGACGACGTGCTTGATCCGCCGCTCACCCCGTCGTGACCGATAGGTCAGCTGGGAGAGGGCCTCGCCAGGGACTGGCGTGTCGAAGGAGAGCGGAGTTCCGGGCGGGCCGACCACGACCTCGGTGACACAGCTGGTCTTCAGCGGCTTCCAGTGGATCAGCCGGAGGTAGTCCTCCATGGGTAGGTGATCACCGATCGTGTCGTACTCCAGCAGGCGGCCGACCTCCATGGACCCAAGCACCCACATCCGCTTGCGGAAGACCCGTATCGGGTAGACCCGATCGCCCGGCCTGACCCCAGCGTGCGTGAAGCTGGGCAGTGACTGATGGGGCCCGCCGAACAGGACGCTCAGCCGCTCGCCCGCAAAGCCGCCCTCGATGAGGGCCTTGCACAGGTCATTGGTCCACAGGGTCGTGTACGCGTCTGCCATGGCCGGACGGTATCCGGTGCCACTGACAACACGGTCAGTGTCGGCAGAAGCGATGTTGTCGGATGTGGCGCCGCACTCTAGGCTCGTTTCCTCTTTCCTTTGTGGAACAGCGCCCCGGGATCTGACTCGCACTCTGCCCGGGGCGCTGCCGCGTTCGTCGGCGTGGCGGTCGATTGTCGGTGCCGAATGACAGAGTGCCGGCATGAGTTACGACCTCGCGGTGTGGGAGGGGGCTCCTCCCGCCGACGACAAGACCGCTGGCAAGCTGCTCGACTCGCTCTACGACCAGTACGTGGAGGTTGACGAGAAGGTTCCACCGACCCCCGCCATATCGGCGTACGTCGCGGCCATCCTCGACCGGTGGCCCGACCTGACAGAGGACGAGGACGACGTCTCGCCCTGGTCGACCGGTCCGCTCATCAACGAAGCCAGAGGACCGTTGATCTACTTCCCGATGAGTTACAGCATGGCGGTCGAGGCCAGGGAGTACGCCGCGAACGTTGCCGCGTCCATGGGGGCTTGTCTGCTACGACCCGCAGAGCGGACAGGTGCTGACCTAGTCCCACCAGAAGTACCTGCTTTTGCCGCGCAGTTGTGATGCGGCGAGGTCCTCGATGCTGCCGGTGCCCTGGTCGACGATGTCGGAACAGTAGGCGTAGTGCTCCAGTGCGGCGAGGGCGACGCTCTTGGGCGTGCGGGGGGCGCCGGGTGACCAGGAGCTCGAGGACCTGGTCCTCCAGGGTGACCAGCTCGGCGCCGTGTTCCTCGTGGAAGTAGCGCAGCACTGCCTGGTGCTCGGCGCCGGTTATGCCGTAGTTGCAGGCGTCGAGCCAGTTCAGCAGGGCGGGGACGTCGTAGCCGTTGCGGGCCCGCACCAGGCACACCACCGTGCGTTCCTGGCGGACGGCCGAGAAGTGCGTGCCGCCGACGAGGTCGAGGTCCAGCTCCTTTTCCACGTGAGCGGCGAGGCGCTGTCCTGGTGCTTCGAACGGGTCTTCACCGGGCCGGGTCCGCTCATCCGGACCGCACAGATGGCCCTCGGCCTCACGGGCCCAGTGGGCAAGCAGGTCGCGGCCGTCCAGCGGACGGTCGTCGGTCTGCCTCTCCGTCGGCGCGAAGTCCGGTTCCAGGCCCACGAAGACGTTGTGCAGGTGCTCGGGCTCTCCTGCCAACACAGGCCACCATCCGCTGCGGCCCTGGAGCGCCCGCAGGTCGTACCACAGACGGAAGGCGTCGGTTCCGGTGATCTCGCCGGCGTACACCGGTGTTCCGTCGGCCGCGGCCGCGGCTTGGCGCAGTGCGGGGAGAGCGACGCCCCTGCTCGGCGCAGAGCTGCTGCAGTTCGGAGATCGTCGTCACCATGCCGTCAACCTAACGGCAGGTAGTGACAGCCACCGTCGTGCAGAAGTGGAACGGTCCCACCCCGCAGGGCTCAGTTCAGGATGTGGACGAGAAACCAGGTGGCGAAGCCGACCCAGGCGATGGCGAAGACGGCGCGGCCCGGGCGGGTGTGGACGCGGAACCACACGCGGACGCGCTCGGACAGGGTGTTGCCGTGTTCGGCGTCGGCGTCGGCGATGAGCGCTTGGAGCGCACCGCGGGCGTCCTTCGTCGGAGCCGTGATCCTGATCTGACGGGTGCCCGGGATGGTCTCGACCTTGTAGCCCAGGTCCTTGAGGTCCTTCTGCGCCTCCGTACTGAGGGAGTCCACCTCGATCGTGGTCTTCTTCGGGACGCGGTCGAACTCGGCTTGGACGGCGAGGAGATCGCCAGCGTGGAGTCCATGCCTTCCGTTTCCAGCAGGAGCGAGACCTTCGCCGGCAGCAGGCCGAGACTGTCGGCCACCGCTTGGGCCTGCGCGCGCGTCAGCCCATAGCCCTGGGCCGCCTCGACCGCGGCCGCCCTCGCCTTCGTCATCTGCGCGCGGGCGGCGGACAGGGACTCGGTGAGCGGCTGGCCGTTCTGCTGGGCGAGGGCGTACGCGGAGACCGACGCGTCGGCGGCAGCGTCGCTCAGCGAGGTAAAGGACTGATAAAGCTGCTGGCCGTTGCGGGTGGCGGTGTTCAGGGTGCCGTTGTTGTTCAGCAGGGCCTTGCCGTAGCCGTCAGCCTTGTCGATCCCGTCGGCCAGAGCCTCGTTCACGTCGAGGACCGCGCTGTTGACACGGGCCTCGGCGGCCTGGAGGGAGATGCTGCCGCCGGAGAGGAGGTCGAGGGCGTCCTTCAGGGCGCGAGTGCGCTGGTCAGCGTCTGCTGTCCGGTCGGCCAAGGCACCGACGGCAGCCTTGAGGTTGCCGTAGGCGGTGACGCCCTGCCCGGTGGCGCCCTGCGCCTCGGCGAGGTCCTTGGCGCGCTGGACGGACTCTTCCATCTCGCCCTTGACGCCGTCCAGGGCATCGGCGGCGTCCTGCGCCCTGCGTCCCAGGACGTCGTAGCCCTGCCAGGTGTCGCCGAACTCGTTGGTCTGCCAGACGTCGTCGTGTGCGTCGGCGACAGCCTGGTGGCGGCGACCATGGCGGCACCCCATGGGCCGCCATGAACGCCACCAGCCCGCGGCCGGCGCCGAGGAGCCCGGCCCCGGCTGCACGCGCTGCGCCGTTGAGCGTGCCGGCGAAACCGGACGTCGGGCCCTGGGCGCTGCGGAAGGCGGCGGCCATCTGACCCACCACAGGGATCCGCGTCTCCAGTACGGCGAACGCCGCCGCGTACCGCGACAGTGACACCCCGGCCCGCGCGGCCAGGTTCTGCTGCACCTGCATCTGCGCGCCGAAGCCCTGCCAGGCTCCGGTCAGCCGACCGCTCACGGTCGAGGGGAGCCCGCCCAGCATCGGCGTGAGGCGCCGGGCGAGGAACATGGCGGCGATCGCCGTCTGTACGGGCCCGGGCAGCGACCCGAACGCCCGCACCAGGGGCCCGATCACCTCACCCACCGGGACGAGTACGGCGGACAGCCCGGCGACCGCGGACATGGCGAGGTCGGCGGTCGTGACGAGGATGTCGAGGCTGTTGCTGGCTCCGCCGGCCTCGTCGCCCAGCAGACCGAGCGCGGAGGCGACGGGTGCGGCGCCCTCGGCGGCGTTGCCGAGGACCTCGCCGAGGGCGCGGGCAGCGTTGATGAGGAGGTTCAGCCCGGCGGCCAGGCCGTGCTCGCCGAGGGCCTGGAGCGGGCCGAGGAGCTGTTCGGCCTCGTCGATCAGCTCGCCGAGACCGCTGCGCGCGCTGTCCTTGAGCTCCGGGCCGTAGAGGGTGGCCAGGTCACGCCCGTACTCGATCGCGGCGACGAGGTACGGCGTCGCGCCGGACATGCCGCGCGTCAGGAGCCGGGTGACGTACTCCAGGCCCGGCGCCATGGCGTCGTACAGCGCGAGTCCGCTCTGCTGGGTCTGCTTGCGCAGCAGTGTCATCGCGCTCGCGAGCCCTTGTCCGCGGGCGGCGGTGATCTGCGCGGCAGCGCCACTCTCCCGTACGGCCTGGCTGAGCGCGTCGAAGGACTCGGTGCCCTGGTGGGCCAGCGCGATGGCGCCCGACATGGCGGGCTTGCCCATCGCCTTCTTCACCGCGGCGGTGAAGTCCTGCTGGGACATCTCGTGCTGGGCGTGGCTCAGCTCCTCGATGACGTACCGCAGGCTCTTGAACCGGCCCTGCGCGTCCCAAGCGCCTCGATGCCCAGGGCCTGCAGGCCGTCGCGCATCTCCTTGGTGGGCGCGGCGAGGTTGGCCATCATGCCGTGCAGCGCGGTGCCAGCCGTCTGGCCGAGGATGCCGGCCTTGCCGAGCATGCCGACCGCGCTGGCCGCGTCCTCCATGCTCACACCGAGGCCGGCGGCGACCGGCCCGGCGTACCGCATTGCGTAGTAGATGTCGATGATGCCGCCGGACGCGTTGTTCGCGGTGGCGGCCAGGATGTCGGAGGCGCGCGCCGCCTGGTCGGCGCCGAGTCCGAACTGATCCATGATGTCGCCGAGGTAGCGGGCCGAGTCGGCCGCGCTGACGTTGGCGGCGGAGGCGAGCTGGAGGCAGGCGCGGGTGGCGGTGACGGCCTGGTCGGTGCGGAAGCCCGCCTTCGCCAGCTCGACCATGGCCTCGGCGGCGTCGGCCGCGGTGGTGGTGGGCAGGGTGAGGTCGTTGCCGAGCCGGTTGGCCATCCAGGCGGCGCGCTGCATCTGCCCAGCGGTGGCGCCGGTCACCGCCTGGAAGGTGTTCATCTGACGCTGGTAGCGGTTGCCCTCCTCAACGAGCTGGCCGGTGCCGAGGAGGAGGGCGCCTCCGGCAAGGAGGCGGGTGAGGGTGGTGGCCTGGCGGCCGACGCTCCTGAGGGAGCGCTCCAGCGTGCCGGCGTCGTCGCCCGCCCGACGCAGGCCGCGGCCGGTTTGGCCGCCGCGCGCGCTGAGGGTGCCGAGTCGGGTGGCGGCGGTACGGGCCTGGGCGCCGAGGGTGTTGATCTGGCGGGCGGTGCGTCGGCTGGAGGCGTCCAGTGTGTCGAGGCGGCGATCGAGTTCGCGGGTGCGGCGGCCCAGGTCCTGGGCAGCGTCGGCGGCCGAACGCAGCCCGGAGATCAGGCTGTTGGCCTGTGCCGTCAGCTGGACGGTGAGGTTGTACGTGGCCATCCTGACGGCTCACCGTCCGTTCGCCAGGGCGGTTCGCCCGGACGAACCGCCGCGCTGGACCGCCTCGTAGGCCGACCGGGGCAGGAGCGTGATCTTGATGCCGTAACCGGCCCGCCCTTCGGGCACCTGATCGCGCTCCTGGGCGATCAGCTCGCAGCCCGGGCAGCGCAAGGTGTCCGTGACATACGCGTGCCGGTGCCCGCCCTCGGACGGATTCCACTCGTCGAGCCGGGTACGGCAGTCCGGGCACACCGTGCGCTGCCACTGCTGCCAGGCCAGGGCCTTGGCCAGGTCGAGGTCGCTCCAGCGGCCGTCCCCGCCGAGGAACTGCGAGTGCGGGATGCCGTACTGCTCGCACAGCTCCAGCTCGGCCCGCAGACGCAGGTCGGCCTTCAGCCTTTTCCCAGATCGGCCTGGTCGGTACGGGCCTCCTGCTGCACCTCCCAGGCGACCTCCCACAGGGGGTTCGCGTCCGGGGCCGACCAGGCGTCCAGCAGCTCGCGGGCCTCGGCCTCGGTCATGCCGTCCGTAGACGACGCCGCGATGAGCGCGGCGGGGAAGGTGTCGGGATTGAACGCCGCCCCGTCGGCGGCCTGTTCATCGGTGGGCGGATGCGCGTGGAGGAGCTCCTCGAGGACCGGGCGCGGCAGAGCGCGGAAGGTGAGGTAGATCGAGGCCGCGCGCAGAGCCTTGGCCGCGGCGTCGTACCGCCGCCTCGCCTCCGCCGCTCGCTCGGCGAGAACGCTGTTGTCCGCGTCGCTCTCGGCCAGGATCCGCGCGCGGTCGGCGGCTCGTCTGGCCTCGTCGTACTCTGCCCGCAGCGCTGCGTCGTCGCAGATCTGCAGAACGCGCTCTGGCAGCGAGCGGCGGCGCAGCCGCTCCATCTTCTGCTCCCACGTCACCGCGCCCTGGGCCTTTCCGGCGGCCATCAGCTGCCTCCGGACGAGGACGAGGAGGAGGACGATGCAGAGGCGGCGGCCGGGACGGCGGCGTCGAGCGCCGGCGGAGAGGTGATGGAGAAGACGGCCTGGAACTTCGCGGCCTCGTTGCCGGCGTTGTACTGCGCGGTGCGGGACGCCACCTGGACCGGGAAGGTGTCCATCGACTTCGACCCGGGGATGTCGCCCTTGCGCAGGAAGACGACGAAGCCGACAGCGCCCTTGGGCAGCAGCGTCTCGATAGTGTCGCTGAGCTGGTCCTCGTAGAAGGTGATCGAGGAGTTCTCGGCCTTGTCGTTGCCCGGGATGGAGGACGAGAAGGTCGAGGCCCAGTCCGGCGTCTCGATCGCCTCGTTCGTCAACGACCAGCCGTCGACGTCGCTGATCGCCTCGGTCAGGTCGGTGGCGTTCGGTGCCGAGATCTCCGCGCGGGTCGGGATGAGGTCGGCGGAGGCGACCTTCGTCAACCAGAGAATCTTGGTGAGGTGTCGTAGATCGAAAGGGATCAGGCGGCGGGCGTCACTGTGATCGTGAACCGCTGCACGTAGGTAACGATACTGCCCTGCGAACCGTCAACTGGATCTCCGTCGGCGTCGTAGGTCAGTTCCCGGTCGATGACGCGCATTCCGGCGATCGGGATGTCCGTACGCCAGCCGCCCGGCGTACGGTCGAAGAGCGCGGCACGGACCCGGTCACCGAGCCACTGAACCTGGTCCGCCCGTTCGCCGACGCTGGTCGCCTGGTACGTCCACGTCGCGTCCGCGTGCCAGTTGGCGAACGACGGGCCGGAGAACTCGCCGGGCAGGCTGTCGAGGATCAGGTACGGGAACGCCGCGGGCCCACCGTCCGTCGCGCGTGGCAGGACGGTGAGCCCGCAGGGCCGCCCGGTCCCGGTAGTGAGCACGTCGATGAGCGCCCGGGTCAGTGGCAGTCGAGGAGGGCTCATCGTGGCAGCGCTCCGCTCCGCAGGGCCTCCAGGAAGCCGGGTTCGGTCTGCCGGAAAAGGCCGGCTCGATGTGCGGGTACGGCGGCTGCCGGTACTGGCGACCCAGCCGGTCGACACCGACGAAGCCGTACTCCAGACGACGCGACTGCGGAGCGTTGGTGAACACCATGGCGCTCACCTGCCCTCCGGCCACGGTCACCTTCACGTCCCACGATGCCCGGTACTGCCCGGTGACGACGTTCGGCCCTGGTCGCCCGGAGGCGTTCTTCTGGATGCGGACCCGCAGGAGCATGGCGTGATGCCGGGTGATGGCCCGCGTTCGGGCCCGGACGGCCGGCCCCATGCCCGACAGCGCTCTGGGAGGTCGTCGAGCAACTGCGCGGCGGACAGCAGGCTGGACTGGCCGTAGTGTTCGGCACCGTTGATCGTGTTGGGGACGTGGACGAGCGGGATGAAGTCCAGTTGGAGGTCGAGGCGGTTGAGGATCTGGCCGTCGGCGTTCGTGCGGAAGCGGGCGCGGGACAGGGAGAGGGCGTCGATGTCGCCGGTCCGGTCTACCTGGTCAAGGTCCCATTCGGCGTCGGTGAGGTAGCAGGTGACGGTGGTCGGCTGGTTCGACCACGGGTAGGTCCGCCGCGTGCTGCCGTCGCCGATGGGCCGGAGTTCGTACGTCACACGGCGCAGGCTCCCCTTCTGCCCGGTGGCCGCATTCTCCGGCACCTCCCAGGCCAGGTGGACGCGCTGTGGGTACTCGTCGCCATCGAGCGCTCCGTCCGGCAGGACGGGGAAGTAGAAACCGGGGTCGATCGTCTTCAGCACGGGCCGGCCTTTCGCTCGGGACCAGGCGAGCAGGTAGACGGTGTCACCGAGCAGTACGGCGGTGCGTTCTGCGTACTGCATGCTCATCCGCAGCTGTTCCTTCTGCGCCCACTCCCGCAGCAGCGCCTCTCGCTCCTGCGCCAGCGTGTCGTCCTCAGAGCCGTCGACCACTATCTGCTGGGTCTCACCGAGCAGGTGGCTCAGCGTCTGGTCGACGACGAGGGCGGCATCGCCGTACTCACGCCGGTCGTCGCCGTCCTCGCCGAGCAGGGCTGTGGCCTGGTTGGTGTCGTAGGCCGCGAGCACCGTATACGCGGCAAGGCGACGTCGATCCGCCACTGGCACCCACGAGGTGCCCGTAACCCCAGGCAGCAGCGCCGACCTGCCGTCGGCAGCCGCTCGGACGGCGGGCTTGTACTCCAGCCCTCCCCACGTGTCGATGAGGAGCTTCTGCCATCGCCGCATCCGCACTTCTCCTGGCCTTGATCCGTTTGCGGGGCGGCGCAGCCTAAGTGATGGTCAGATGTGAGGCTCGTGAATCTCGTGGCAGTCAGGCCAGTTGACGGCCGGCAGTTCTCTCCGCCTTGATCGTTCTTTGCCTGTTCATGGCACACTTGTGGGTGATGAGCACGTGTGCTCGAGCAATTGCGACAACCGGACGGGGGACGGGCATGGTGTCGTGGGAAGAGGAATGGGGCCAGCTCAAGGCAGATGCACTTGCCCGGCAGCAGCAATCGGCGCACATGCAACTGAACCAGGTGGTGCCTGACGGAGGCGGTGGCTCCTCCACGGGTTCGGGTGGCCACGGAGACGGGTTCTCCGTGAGTGCGGACTCCATCGACGGAAGCTCGCATCTGCTGCTGGAGATCGCAGGAGTCCTGTACGAGGGGCGGATGGACGGCGAGAACGCGGCCATGTGCCGTGCACCCCGTTCCCATCCCGACGTCGCCTCCAGCGTCGACACCTTCGCTCGCTACGCCCAGGACCAGTACACCGACGCGGTCGTGCTGCTGGCGGCGCTGTCCAGCAAGCTGAAGTCCGCGAACAACGCATACGCGGACTACGACGACGTGGTGCGCGGGAAGTTGAACTCCGTGCTGGTATCGGGGCGTTACATCGAAGCCGGGGACCGGTGATCTGCTGTGGCCTACCGCGAGGACGTCAAGTTCCTGGAGGATGCCAACCCGGCGCTCATCGGGCGGAGCGGAGCTGAGTTCTCGCGTCTACACAAGTTGATTGACACTACGGACGACGCCTTCCGCAAGGCGGTGAAGGTGGACTGGCAGAGCGAGGCACGCGACCTCTACGCCAAGCGGCTGAGCGAGGCGAGGGATCTCACCGACGCACTGTCGGACGCCTTCCGCAAGGTGGCGAGCGCACTCACGGCGTACGCCGAGGCGGTCACCACGGCCAAGAGCCACTACAAGAGCGGCAAGCACACCGAGACCAAGCTGTCGGAGGTGATGTCCAAGGAGGCCACGGCCATCACACCGACCGCGCGCGCCGCCGAGCCCCTGCGGCAGTGGGAGGATCTGCGGGCCACCACCGGCGTAATGGACTGGTTCGCGGAACTGGGCGTCGACGTCGACGCGATCCGCGAGGACGCCGAGCGCTACTACCACCAGACCAAGGACCACTACGGTGACGCCCTGCGCGTGGAGTCCGAAGCGCGCGAGACGTGTATCGCCGAGGTCAAGGCGGCCTACCGGTCCCTGCCCGACTTCGTGAGCCCCATTGCTGATCCGGAACAGCTCCTGAAGAACCTGGGGCCGTTGCAGGCCGAGGCTCGGCAGGCGAGCGACAACCCCTATGCGCAGCTTCCCGGTTCGGGTCCGAAGGTGGACGCGATGCCCATCCCCACCGTGGGCGAGGACGTGCTGATTACCGAAACCCTGTACCGGATCAAGATGCGCGTCGACAGCCTGCCGGAGGGGCACGGAAACAACTACTGGCTGCCGTCGAACTCCGACGAAGGGCGCCGCGAGTTCATCTCAGCCAACAGGGAACTCATCAAGGCCGCCGCACACGACGCGGGCCTGCCTCCCGAGATGGTTGCCGGCATCGCCTGGCAGGAGGTCATGGGCGATCCCGGCGTCGCGGACGATCTGGCGTACGAAGGCCGCAAGGTCCTTCCGTTCGCCAAGGACCCAGACGAGACGTCGATGGGACCCCTGTCCATCCAGGTCCGTCGTGCCGCCGAGGTGCTCGGCTATGACCCGCACCACCTCACGGACGCGCAGCGGGACCAGGTCGTGGGCGCGATCAAGGATCCTGCCCAGAACATCTTCGTCGCCTCGGAGTACCTTGCCCAGCTCAAGGCGGAGAGCGGCTTCGCCGATGTACCCCCGGAACAGATGACTCGCGAGCAGATGCAGGAGCTTGCCGCCCGCTACAACGGCGGCCCCTACTACGAGGACCCGAACGCCCAGGCATATGGTCGGGGCTTCGACCGGCGGCTGGACGACGCCAAGGAGGCCCTGCGGTGAGCCGCTACGCCCACCCTTCGACTTCCCAGGCACCGGCAGGCAAGGAACCGAGCGCTCTGGCCCGGATCGGCTCTGCGGCATGCGGACTGGTCCTGACCCTGGGGCATCTGCTGGCGCTCTACGTCACATTTATCGCGTACATGGCCAGGCCCGCTGGCCCCTGGGACAGCGAGACTGTCGCCCACTCGAACTTCGCCTCTGGTCTGGCTTTGGTCCTGTCCGTCATCACGGCGCTGCTGACGTGGGTGTTCGTCAAGGCCGCGTGGCTACGCAAGTGGTGGTACGCCATCCCAACGGTGTTGGCTGTCGCCGCGCTGCTGAGGCTCACTCTGTTCGTACCTGAGCTGTGACCACTCGCGAGTGCGGAAGGGGCTGGTCAGCCAACCCTACCGTCGCCCGGTGAGACGTCCGTCGGCCGGTCGTGATGGTGGGCCTTGCACCGAGGCGTCGAGGAAGAGATCCGTCAGCGCCCAGACGCAGGAGTCGAGCAGGTCCGGGGACTTTTCCTCGGCCTCGGATGCACCGACGTACGTCGTCATCTGCTCCTCCAGAACGGCGAACGTGCGCGGCGAGCCTGCGTGGCTGATGCGGGACTGCTCGTACAGCATCGCGACCGGAGCCGCGCGGGCGCGCTTCCCGCGGGTGGCGTGGACGACGCGGCAGGGGACCGTCGGGTCGACCTCCGCGAGGAGGGCAGGGAGGTAGTCGCCGCCGTTGTTCGCCTCGATGACCACGCAGTCCGCCTGGTGCTCGTGGTACAGCGCAGCGGCGCGGCGCATCGCGGCCGTAGGGGTGTGGCGGTCCTGCTCGGCGTGGACGACATAGCCGCGGGGGCGGCGGTCGCCGTACATCTGCTCCAGTGGGTAGGAACGGCCGGCCACCGTGAAGGCGGTCAGGTCCGCGGTGTCCGTTGTCGTGACGGCCGGGTCGACGGCGACGACCAGGCGGTCGACGCGGTGACCTCGATGCTCGCCTCGGTGACGTTCATGTCGCTGACTCCTCGCACTCTCGGTCTCGCAGGGTGGGTTCCTGTGAGGTGATGACTAAATACTATTGTCAGTCGATCTTGACCGTCAAGTGTGATTCGGTGGCGGGTTGCCGGGATTGCCCCTGTTCGGCGGGGAGTTGAAGCGAGTGAGCCCCGGCCGCCTATCGTTGACGGCCAGGGCTCGTGTCTAAATGGACTTGCTCAGTCGGCTCTACTCTTCCTCGACACATGTTAGCCCCAAATCCTCGGGCTCGAACTCGACGTCCGCCCCCCATCAAGACCTTGAGGATCTCCCCATCGAGCCAGTCGTCCTCGCCTGGTGGATCGACGTCCGTCGCCGGGTTCACCCCGTCCCCGTCGGTCCGTCTGTCCGTCCGCGACGAGTCGCGCCGGTTCATGCTCCTCCCCTTGAGCCATGGCGCAGTCTCGGCCCCCCTGCGCCCCGACCGCCTTCTGCGGGAGCGTCACCAGGACGCACCACGAGCGGTGACGAGGTCTTCCACAGAGAGCGAGATCGTCAGCGTATTCGTGGTTACTCGTCAGTGCAAACAAATGTCCGAACAGAGAGTGTCTTGCCTGACACCTCGAACCTCGCTGATCCGTTTGCCAGTTGTCACTTCCATCGCCAGAAGATCTCGAAGCGGGCCTCGTCGAACTTCCGCGAGCCCCGTACGGTCGCCGGTCCAACGCGCACCTCGCGCACGACGAGCTGAACGAGGTTGCGGCGCTGCTCTCGCACTTCCGGGCTGGGGCTGCCCAACTGCTCCACCGCGGCGGTGAAGCGCTGGGTGATCTGTCCTTGGCCGCTGACCTGTAGTTGACGCCAGGTGAAGAACGCGCCGACCAGCAGGGCGATGCCGGCCAGGCCCTGGAGTAGCGTCGTACGGATGTCGTTGATGGCCTTGGCCCGGTCCGCAGTGGGCGTGGAGGGGGCATCCCAACTCAGCAAGTACCGGGGGGCCACCACGACAACGAGGGTCACCAGGACGACGCTGCCGCACGCCACCGCAAGCCCCGCGGCTCGCGTCCAGTCCGGACGGCGCGCCCCAGGACGTATTTCTTCGCGTACAGGGTGTCCGGGCAAGGCCCGCTGCACCCTTGTCGACCTGGCCATCCCCCACCGCTTCCCCGCCGGCGCTCACCGTGAGAAGACTGCGCTGAGGACGCAGGCTTCAAACGCCGAGGTATGGCTACTCCGGCGGTCGCACCCCCAGCGCCTCCCACAGCTCCGAAGTCAGCACCCTGCGCTTGCCCTTGCCGTGCGGGTGCACGGGTACCGGGAACTCGCCGGACCTGATCAACTCGTATGTGGTGTTCCGGCTTAAGCCGAACGCCCGGGAGCGGAAGCCCATCCCATGGTCGGCCCCGCGGAGGCCGCACCCGAAGCCGCAGACGAGGCGCCCGCCGCATAGCCGGACCGTCGCCGGCCTGCGGCGGGAGGCAGCACACATACGGCACACACGCCGTGTCCCCACCAGGCATGAAACAGCCCCCTCGGAGATCACTCCGAGGGGGCTGTTCGATGCTCCGTGCCTGTTCAGGCATGGTGCCCCCGGCAGGATTCGAACCTGCGACACCCGCTTTAGGAGTTTTCTCCGAACGGGCCTGCGACCTGCTGAAACGCTCGCTTCAGGTCGCCTGGCCTGGGAAAACACTCCTCTGTAGTTCTCGTGTGTTCGCGGGGTTTCCCGGCCTCATGTGTGCTGGATCCGTTCCGGCTGGGGCCGGTCGGTAGAGGGCGATTTCGGAGACGTCGGCGCGCGTGGCACCAAGAGTAGCGTGGCAGGTGCGAGGCGGTCCCGTTGTCGCACCTGCCCTACAGACGGGTGGTCCTCATGACCAGCTCGGATACACCTCCTGTTCCCCGGCGTCTGCCCAGCGGTGTCCACGAGGCCGTGCGGCCGGGTTGTGCGCTTCTCCGGCTGGAGACGACCGCATCACGTGAAGGTGTCCTCGATGGTGCGTGGTGGCCGCGCTCGCGCGACATGGGCGCCGAGCTGCCCGCGCTGCTGAGTGCCCTCATCGCCCACCTCGGCCCCGTGACCCGGGTGGGGCTGGACACCGCAGCTTGGGAAGGTCTCCCGACGCGCATCCTCGTGGACGACCGCGTGGTGCACATCGATTCCTTCCCGGTCGGTGACGACACGGTCCTGATCACCCGGGGCGACCGGGACATCTTCTCGCTCCTGGTGGTCCCGCCGGACACGGCACCGGACGCCGCCCGCACCGCGATGGCCCAGGCGGTCCGGGCGGACAACATCAGCCAGGCGGAACAGATCCTCATCGACACCGGGAGCGGGCGCGGTTCGCCGGGCTGACGGATCACCGCCGGGCTCGACGGCGCAACGGTGTCGGACGGCGGGCGAGGTCAGCCGCGCCACTGCAGCCGTCGTGCTCTTCGCGGTGCTCCGCGCGGACCGGGGCGTGTCGACGGTGGCCACATCACGGCCTCCGACGGCTCCGGCAGGGTCTCTCAGATGGGGACACGTGCCTGCCGGAGCGGTGCTCCGGCACGGTGGAGACTGGCGAGGGCCAACCGGTAGGAGGCGACCAACCCGGTTTCCACGTAGTCCACACCCAGTTCCTGGCAGTGGCGCCGCACGATGGTCCGGGCCCTGCGCAGGTTGGGGCTGGGCATGCTGGGGAACAGGTGGTGCTCGATCTGGTGGTTCAGCCCGCCCAGTGCGATGTCGGTGAGCATGCCGCCGCGCACGTTGCGTGAGGTGAGCACCTGGCGACGGAGGAAGTCCGGGCGGTCCTCGCCTGCCAGGATCGGCATGCCCTTGTGGTTGGGCGCGAAGAGGGAGCCCAGGTAGACGCCGAACAGGCACTGGTGGACGGCGAGGAAGGCGATCGCCATGCCGGGCGGCAGCAGCCACAGCAGCACGGTCAGGTAGAGCACGAAGTGCGTGAACAGCAGGACGCCGTCGAGCGTGCGGTGCTTCAGCGAACGATTGGCCAGTGCCTTCACGCTCGACACGTGCAGGTTGAAGCCCTCCAGGGTCAGGAGCGGGAAGAACAGGAACGCCTGCCAGCGGCCGATCAGGCGGGGGAGCCCCTTGGCCGCCCGCGCCTGGTCCTGGGACCAGACCAGCAGGTCGGGGTCGAGGTCGGGGTCGAGTTCCTCGTGGTTGGGGTTGGCGTGGTGGCGGGTGTGCTTGTCCTGCCACCAGCCGTAGCCCATCCCGATACCGGCACCGGCGATCCGTCCGGACACCTCGCTGGCCCGCCGCCGGCGGAACACCTGGCGGTGCGCCGCGTCATGGGCGAGCAGGGCGACCTGGCCGAAGACAACGCCAAGGAACGCGGCGACCGCCAGAGTCCACCAACTGTCGCCGATGAGCGCGACGGCGGCCCACCCACTGACGTAGAGCCCGGCCACCACCGTGGTCCGCAGCGCGTAGTAGCCGGGACGGCGCCCCAGCAGCCCGGCGGCGGCGATCTTTTTCGACAGGCGGGCGAAGTCACTTCCGGACGCCTCCGAGGGCGGGGGGCGGACCGCGGTGTTACTGCTCATGATGGTGAAACTCTCTCCGAAGAAGGGCCGAGTGGCCCGGCGCCGCCCCGGGAGCCGCTGGACCGGGCCGCAGGCAGGGCTTGTCGTCCTCCGTGGTTGCGGGACACATCACACGACCACGGAGCTGGGAGGCGTCTGCTTCATCCGTCAGCGGCTGCTGCGCAGACCCTCTGTTTCTAGCGGGTACCCCGCCGCAGGCGTCTCACACCGTGTCAGACGGGGCCTCCGGAGCGGTCCGCGTGCATGTCGGCAGACAGAACCGACTCCAGCCGGTGAAGCGGATCTGCTGATCGCTGATGAGTGCTCCACGCCTGGCCGGTCAAGCCGCTGTCTCGGTGATGAGGACGGCAACGGTGACCGGGCCCGGGGCGTCGGTGGTCGCCGCCTTGGCCACGGCGGCCCGGACGGCGCGCGCGACTTCCAGGGGATGGTGTCCGGGGGCGACCGCGAGGTGGACCTCGACACGCCGGCCGGGTGGGTCGGCATGGTCCTCCATCCTGACCGGGCGGCTCCCCAGCACGGTGGTGAGGCCGGCGACGCCCGGAACACCCGCTGCGACGTCCGCCAGATCCCCGACGGGCCGTCGCGGGGAGCCCGCCCCGGTCACGGGGAGCGAGCTGCGTGCGGCCGCGGTCCTTGCCACGGCTGTGCTTTGCGGCGTGCGCGTCATGGATCCCGCAGCGGTCCGCGTCTCTGGACCTGTCTGCGGGACCTCATGGAGATCCGTGACGCGCAGGTCGGCTGCCACGGTCGCCAGGCCGAGCCGTCGAGCGGCCGCGTCCAGCAGTCTGCTCCTCAACTGGTCGGCGGTTTCGGGCAGTGGCTCCCCGAGTGGTGCCGAGAAGGCGGCTTTGATCCTGAGCGGGCTCGGCGGCAGCGCGCTGGCCGGCGGACGGACGGCCGGCTCGGACACGGATTCGAGCGGCGCCGGCCCGATGCGCACAGACTCCAGCCGCACACCGGGAATCTCGTTCGCGGCCCGCCTGAGGGCCTGGATGGCCGCTTGCTCGGTGATCCATGCCCCGTCGGCGGGCCCGCCCAGCGGGAGCAGTCGGCCCAGGCCGAACTGGTGCCGTACCGCCTGCGTCCCTGCTTCGGTCTTCACTGGCCTCGCACCCTCTCTCAGGCGACTTGTCCGAGCCTCGCGCAGGCGCAGTGTCAGATTCGGGCAATGCGCTCTAATGTGAATATAAGTGCAGAAAAGAGGGCTAGATGGGCCCTTGAGGGAGGAATATCCCGATGACCGAGACCGAGATCACCGGCGCAAGGCGCAGTGGCGCTCCCGCTTCTCGTGGCCGGACGACGGTCGCCGATGTGGTGGTGGAGAAGATCGCCGGAATGGCGGCTCGCGAGGTGCGCGGCGTCTATGCCCTGGGCAGCGGATTCGCGCGCTCAATGGGATCCATGCGGGAGCGGATGCCCGGTGCCGGCAGTGGCAAGTCCGCCACGCGCGGGGTCAGTGTCGAGGTCGGAGAGAAGCAGGCGGCCATCGATCTGGAGATCGTCGTCGATTACGGCGTCTCCATCACGGACGTGGCCGGTGAGGTGCGGGAGAACGTGATTGCCGCGGTGGAGCGGATGGCGGGGCGGGAAGTTGTGGAAGTCAACATCATGGTCAGCGATGTGAAGCTCCCCGACGATGAGGACGAAGGGGAGGAGCGGCAGCGGATCCAGTAGCCGGGGCGGTGCAGTCCGCTTGAGTGAAGGAGCGCGTCATGAGCAGGGCTGTGGTGGGCTTGATGGCCGGGATGGCGCTGGGTTTCGCCGCGTATTTCGGTGACTTCTGGGCTTTCCTGCTGGTGCTGGGGCTGGGTGTCGTCGGACTCGTGGTCGGGCGGTTCATGGAAGGCGATCTCGAACCGGGCGACTTCGTCCGCCGCCGGGACCGGCAGGAGCGGATCCGAGATGACCGGCGACGGGCACGGGGAGACTGGCGGCAGTGACCGGTGAAGCCAATCGGCGTCCGGGCATTCCCCGTGGGGAGCGTGGTGCGATCACCATCGCCGACCGGGTCGTTGCGAAGATCGCTTCCCACGTGGCGCGCGAGGCGCTGAGCCGGTTCACCGACTCGGTCGACCACGTACCACCCGGCCGCCGGATGCCACGCGTGACCACTTCCGTGCGGCGGGCACCGGAGCGGGATACCGCAGGACGAGGCGCCGAGGCTGTCGGCGGACGGCAGGCGGCGCTCGGCGAGGCACGGATGCGCATCACCGTCGAGCTCGGCTATCCGTCCGACATCGGGGCGCAGTGCGCCGCAGTGCGTCGGGAGGTTACCGAACGGCTCAGGACATGGGCCGGCATGGAGGTGTCCGACCTTGCGGTGTCGGTCGAGAGGCTGCACTCGGTGCATACGCGCCACACGGACCAGGAGAGGGTGAGATGAGCGCGAACACCTGGCGGCAGCCGACCGGTGACAGCGACCTTCCCCCCGAACCCGGACAGGCAGCTCCGTCCGCCGACGGCACCCCGGGGGCGGGCTCGGGCGCGACGGCGGCGATCGATGAACCAGGCCGGTCGGCGCGCCGTTTCTGGTCAACGCGGCGGATTCCCGCGGCCGTGGTGGCCCTGCTGTCCGCCGCGGCCATCGGATTGCTCCTGTACGACGTGGTCTCGGTCCGGGCAGGTCGGTCTGCGATGCGCTGGCGGCTGCGGCTCGCCGAGGAACTGGCCACACGGCCACTGGATGACATCTGGGTGATCGTCGGGGCCGCAGTGGCGATGGCCCTCGGCCTGTGGCTGTTCCTGCTGGCGGTGACGCCGGGACTGCGCAGGCTGCTGCCCATGCGCCAGCCCACCGGTATCCCTGGGACAGGGGAGGTCCGCGCCGGGCTCGACCGCCGCGCGGCCGCCCTGGTTCTGCGCGACCGGGCCGTGCAGGTGCCCGGTGTCCAGTCGGCACGCGTCGCTGTCGGCCGCCGGAAGGTCAAAGCCCGGGCGCGCGCCCATTTCCGCGAACTCGAGGACGTCCGCGCGGACCTGGACAGCGAGCTGGGCCAAGCCGTGACGTCCTTGGGACTCGCCCGGCAACCCACGCTGACCGTGCGCGTCCGGCGTCCGAAGAAGGGCTGAGGTGATCCTGATGCTCAGGACGGTGAACCGGGTGCTGCTGGGGCTTCTCGGCCTTGGACTGTTCGCTCTGGGCGGCGGCGTGCTGCTGGGCGGGCTGGACCTGCCGCGCCGCTGGGACTTCGGCATGCCGGGCTGGTGGCCCTTCCGCGGGCCGGACGACGTGGTGCTGGGCACCGAGGGACGCACCCGGTGGCGGGAGGAAGGCTGGTGGTGGCCGACCGTCATCGCGGTGCTCGCGGTGCTGCTGGTCCTGCTGCTGTGGTGGCTCCTCGCACAGCGCAGGCGCCGCCTGGGCGGCGTCCTCGTCGACAGCGGGGACGGGGCGGCGGCCCGGCTCGACGGCGGCACACTGGAGGACGTGATCGAGGAAGAGGCGCAGGCCCTGGACGGGGTCTCGGGGGCGCATGCACGGCTGACGGGCCGAAGCTCCGCTCCGGCTGCGCGCGTGCGGCTGTTGCTGGAGCCTCATGCGGATCCAGCGTGGACTCTGGGGCGACTGAGCCGGGAAACACTCACGCACGCGCGGGACTCGGCCGGCTTGGACCGCCTCCCCTCGAAGGTCCGACTCAAGGAAGTCCGCCACCGCGCACGACGCGTCGGCTGAGATCCACAGGGCCTGACTCCCAACGGGGGACCCGGTCTGGCTCGCAGGGCAGGTCTTCACGACTGCCCCTAAGGCATCTACGCCGCGGTTCTCTCCAGGGAGGCATTCCGCATGGTCCTGTTCCTGACCCTGCTCGTCGCCGGAATCGCTCTGATCGCCATCGGGGCGGGCGTCGACGGCATGCTCTATCTGACGTCCGCCGGTGTACTGCTCCTCATCGCCGATCTGCTCTACCTGGCGGCCCGCTCCGTGTGGCGATCTCCTCGGCGCCCGGCCCGCTGAGGCCGCGCCCCTCCTGGCCTCGTCGTACGGAGCAGACGGTCGGAGCCCGTGTCCATGAGCAGTCGTTCGGTCTGCGGGGAGGGGTGGTGCAGCCGCAGGGACGCGTGGGTCTCGGCGGCGTGCCGTGACACGTCGAGGAAGACGCGCAGGCCGCTGCTGTCACAGCGGTCGACGGTGGTCAGATCGACGTCGATGAGGGTGATGCCGTCCTGCAGGCACCGCTCCAGAGCGGCGCGCACCTGGGGCGCGGTGGCGGGGTCGATCACACCGGCCAGGGTGACCAGTGCCCGCCTGTCCCGGTCGTGCCGGTAGATGTTCAGCTGCGGAAGAGTCATGACGCCTCGGTTCGGATGCTCAGATGCCTCGGTCCACGGGTCCCGGCCGCTTCCCGCCCGGTCCGGGGCCCGGGTGTACACCCCGGGCACGCGTCGCCGCGGACTGAGCCGACGGTACCGAGGCGCGGCCGGGCGGCCGGTGGGGCGCCCGGATGCTCACTCGTGGTGCCCGGTACGGCTGCGGCAGGCAGCGGCCGCGGCGGCCGGGCCGGGGGGTGCTGTACCGGTACGCGGCGATCCTGTCGGCGTGCTGGAGGCCGAGCCGGTGGATCACGTACGCCGCCGCTGCGATGAGGACCACGAAAGCGGCGGCTGTCAGGAAGGCGTTCATGGCGGCCACCTCACATACCGATGATCAGCCGGCTGGCCCGGCCGGGCGGACCGGTCTGCGGGGGAACGGCTACGGACACCGCGGAGGCGCCGCCCTCGTACTCCCATGCCTCGCCCGGGTCCAGTGGCTGGTCGGCCGCCAAGACGCCGTGCCGGGCCTCGTCCGCGGCGATGAGCGCGCTCGCGGTCAGGGGCGGGCCGTCGTGGTCGGACGCGGCAGCCATCAGCCGGGCCGCAGACTCCGCCCCGGTCTCGGGCGGGATGACCAGGAGATCCCAGCGGCCGGTGCCGTAGGAGAGCAGCAGCAGCTTGTGCGGGTCGATCTCCGGGGTGAACCAGCCGACCTTGACGATGTGGCCGTCCACGGGAACCGTGCGGGGGATGACCGGCCAGTGTTCCGGGTTTACGGCGATGCGGGTGATGCGGCCCCACAGGGGATCCAACACGTCGGTGAGTGCCGGCAGTTCGCTCAGCAGATCACGGGAGCGGGGCCACCAGGCTCCGTCCAGGAGTCCGCGGGAGGGGCTCTCGGTCTTCAGTGCGAGACGCGCGGCCGGGGCTGCGACGGACTCGGGGTGCGGCAGAGTGGAGTACAAGGTCGCCGACATGATGCGGACCCGTCTCCGGGCCGCCTCTGCGGCGGCCCGGGTTTCATCTTTCGCCGGGGACGACCCGGCGTGGAAGCCGGTGTGCGAAATGCCCTCGGTACTGTCCACACTACTCCGCGTTTCGCTGCGGCGCGGAGCAGTGGCCACATGGAGTGGAGTACCGGCCGGGTGATCTCCCGGCAGTGTCAGCGCGTGCCGGGAGCTCCCGTCCTTCGGGCTGACGGGCCGTCGCCGCCGGGCGCGGCCGGCACAACGGTGTCGGACGGCGGGAGTGAGAGGTCAGCCGCGCCACTCCACCATGAGCAGGGTCGCGTCATCGCTGGTCCGCCCGCCCCTCGCCTGCTTGAGCGTGTGGGACAGGGATCGCGTCACCGCCCGGATGCCGCGCCCGGTCCTCTCCAGTTGGTTCACGCAGTCGATCAGCTGGTCCTCCCCAAACTCCTCCCCACCGCTCTTGTGCTCCTCGACCACTCCGTCGGTGAAACAGAGGACGCGATCCCCGCGCACCAGCCCCAGCTCGCTGATCCGAGGCACCGAACCACCCAGGCCGACGGGAAGGGTCGTCGGGGCGACCAGACGCTGTGCGACGCGGTGGTCGCGGACGAGGATCGGCGACGGGTGCCCGGCGTTGATCCACTGCACCCGTCCCGTCGTCGTGTCCAGCTGCATCATCTGTGCGGTGACGAAGTGCTCGGGACCGAACTGCTCTGCCACGGCGCGGTCCATGAAGTCGTAGATCTCCGGCAGTCCGATGCCGGCCCGGCGGGCGTGGCGGTAGGCGCCGATGGCCACGGTGGCCATCGTGGCCGCGTCCAGTCCGTGGCCCATCGCGTCGATCATGGCCACGTGGAGGACGTCGTCGTTGAGCGCATAATCGAAGCTGTCACCGCCCACGTCGTAGGCGGGTTCCAGGATCCCGGCCACGGCCACCCGGGGCATGATCATCGCCAGCGGTGGCAACAGGGACCACTGGATCTCCGCGGCGACGCTCATCGCCTCACCGCGTCGGACGCCGAAGAACAGGTCGGAGTAGCCGTGCTTGGTCACCAGCAGGTCGGCCACCAGGCCGGAGATTCTGAGCAGCAGGCGGCGGTCGTGGTCGTCGACGCTGTCCAGCGTCACGGCCATGACCCCCACCTGGTCACCGCCGTCCAGCAGGGGCAGGTGGACCCGGACGCCGTCCTCCCGGGGCACCTCCACGGGGACCGCGTCGAGGAAGCAGCGGCCCGCCTCGGAGTCGTCGATCACCTGAGGTTCCCCGCCCGTGAGGCCCTCACCGGGCAGCGGTACGAGCAGCAGCTGGCCGTAGTCCTGCAACAGCACCTGCGGTCGGCGGCCACCGAGCCGGTCCACCACGTCAGCGATCAGGGGCCCGATGAGATGGGGCGGCAATTCGTGCGCGCTGTCGAGGATCTCTCCGAGGAGAGCTTCTCCGAAGCTCTCGGAGCGGTCCGCGCGCCGTCCTGCCGTCATCCCCTCACCCGCCATGGTCAGGGGCGGGCCGGTATGACAAGGGATCTGTCGGTGCCATGGCTCCATCACGGGGTCGTGGACGCCCGGGCCCGCCGGGTACGCGTGGCAGGCCGGGTCGGGCTGCTTACCTGGGTCCGGCTCCTCCTTCCGACTCCCATGTGTCCTGTCCGTCGAGGCCGCTCTCGGCGAGTGCCAGCAGGCGCGGGGCGGACAAGGGGTTCTCGGGGTCGGAGGCGGCGGTCAGCAGCAGGGCTGCCGTTCCGGCCGGTTCGTCCGGTGGGACCACGAGCAGTTCCCAGCGCCCCACGGTGCCGCAGTCCACGGTGATGGCATGCATCTCGGCCGCCCCGTTGCTCAGGGCCACCTCGATCACATGCCCCGGTGCCATCACCTCCTGCGGGGCATCTGGCCAGGCGGCGGTACCCACGGTCACGCGCGTGATGGTGCCGATGCTCGGATCCAAGGAGCCGACCAGCGCGGGCAGCTCCAGTTCCAGTGCGTCGCAGCGCGGCCACCATGCGCCGTCCAGCGGGCCATGGCTGACATCCGGCGTGAGGCGCAGCCGGGGCAAGGGCATCCGGTAGGAGTGTCCGTCACCTGGGGCCGTACCTTTGGCGGACTTGGTGATGGCGTTCATCGTGCGATCCCGATCCGGGCGGTTTCCGGCTGCCCGTGTCTGTCACTCGCCGGGAACGGCGCCGCCGTGGTCGTGCGCCCGACAGTTCTCGGTACCTGTCAGGCTACTCCCGGCTGTGGCGGGCGGCGTGGCGCGCAGCCATCGCGTCGAGACACGTCCGTACGGCGGACGACGCGTGGCGTGGCGGCCCGGGCCGCGTACGACCGCCGGCTCATCGCTCCTCTGCCGAATCATCGGCGTGCCGAGGGCTGCCCTTCGGAAGACAGGGTCAACACACAGGGGGCGACGGGGCCGGGCAGCCCGACCACCTCGCCCATGTTCTGCCAGCCCCAGGACGAGAAGGCGGCTTGTCCTGCCTGGTCGGCAGGATGCAGCAGGGTGACCCCGAGGGAGGACCGCAGGTCTGTGAGCAGACGCTGTTGCAGGCGGCGGGCGATATCACGGTGCTGAGCGTGCGGATGGGCCACGACCTGGGTGAGGACGACGAACCGTGCGCGGGAGGTGAGCCGCTGGATGATCTCCTGGAGCGTTCCGTCGAACCACCGGCGGTCGGAGCCGTCAGGGTCCACCGGATAACCGAAGGCGCAACCGATCAGCACCGTCGTTTCTGCGACCAGCAGGGCGAAGCCAGGGCGGTGGGCGGTGACCGCCAAGCGGTGCAGGAAGTCTCCACGGTCGTGGTACGCCTCGCCGGCGGTGCCCGCGACGGACTCCGCAGCCAGGTCCGCGATGTCCTCGCGCATGTCTTCTGCCTGCCAGCGGGTCAGCCGTCGAAGGCGGATCCCGTCCCTGAGGACCGGCTGATCCGGCCGACGAGCGGGGTCCTCGGGCGCCCGCGTCGCGGTACTCATGAGGTCGCCGGATGCGGCGGGCGGCACGGGACTCACGGGGGCCGTAAGGAGCAGCGAAGTCGATCCGGTGGTATCGAGGAGCCGGGTGATCTGCGCGCACGGATGGTGCAGCCGCAGGCGAGCGTGGACCCGGCTCGCGCGCCGTGATGCCGACAGGAGGACGTCCAAGCCCCTGGCGTCGCAGGAGCCGACCGTGGTCATATCGATGTCGATCACGGTGACACCGTCCAGCAGACACTGCTCCACTGCGGCCCGCAGCAGCGGCGTCGTGGCCGGCCCGATGTCGCCGGCAAGCGTGACGAGCGTCCGCTCTCCTCGGTTCCGCCGATGGATGTCCAGCCGGGCAAAGGCCATCACGCCTCCCCTCGGCGGGGTTGCGGACCTGCACGGGTGTTCAGCGCGGCCCCTGCCATGATGAGCTTGCGCGGAGTTGCTTCGACCGCGGCGGACATGATGCCGACCCGTCTCCGCGCCGACCACTGGGGCGGCCCGGGGTTCGTCTCTCGCCGAGGACGACCCGGCGGGGCGGCCGGAGTGCGTGGTGCCCTCGGTACTTCAACCGTACGTCGGCCGCAACCGGAAGCGGCTGCTTCGACGGGCGCGCGGCACGGTAGGGGCCGCATCACCTCACGGGCCGTCCCCACGGTCCGGGCTCTGCCGCGAGTACGAGCGCATGGGTTCGCGCCAGGCCCGGTTTGCCAAGGCCACCTCCAGCGTGTCCCCTCCCGTAGAGCAGCCTGCAGCGCGGGCGGACTTGCCCCGACGACACGGCGTCTGAAGATCAGGTTTTGAGACGGCATGACCTTCGGCAAGCTCGTCTTCCTCACGACCTGCGGCGCCCCGGCCAGCTACCAGCAGCAGCAGCACGCCGCAGCCCAGGACATCCGCCGTCCCGACGTCCGCAACCTGGTCGCCGACATGGCCGCCCGCGACCGCCGTCGTACCCTGCCGGAACTGCACCACTTCAGCCGCCAACTGGGAGTCCCCGCGTGACCGAGCCGACCGCTCCGGACAAGAAGCCCTTCCTGTACGTCGTCGTGTGCGCGGCAGGTGTTGCCCGTGACGTCGGCAAGCTCATCACCACCGCACAGGAGGCGCACTGGGACGTCGGCGCCATCGCCACACCGCAGGGACTCGGCTTCATCGACGCCAAGGCGATCGAGGCACAGACCGGCTACCCGATCCGCTCCGCCTGGCGATCACCGGGAGACCCGCGCCCCCTGCCTCCGGCGGACGCGATCGCCGTCGCTCCCGCCACGTTCAACACGATCAACAAGTGGGCCGCCGGGATCTCAGACACCCTCGCCCTGGGCATCCTGTGCGAGGCGTACGGCATGGGCATCCCGACCGTGGCACTGCCCTACCTGAACTCAGCCCAGGCCGCCCACCCTGCCTACCAGCAGAGCCTGGACCGTCTGCAGGGGATGGGCGTCCTGATCGGCTCGTGCGAACCGCACCGGCCGAGGGCCGGTGGCGCGGCGGATCGCTTCCGCTGGGAGGAAGCGCTGGAGTTGCTGGAGCCTCTGGTCAGCACGGTGCGGTGACGCGGTTCCTTCACCGGGGACGGACCGCAGTGATCATCGTCGACGCCCGTTCGCCAGGCTGCCGACGAGGTCACCGGGGAGCGAGGCAATCACTCCTCCTCGTGCGGACGTGCTGGGCTGCTGCCGAGGCGAGCTGATCCGGAAGTAGGAGGGGGTCCCCCGGGCAAAGACCGTTCACTCAGAGGCTGTTGTCGTTCCGATCTTGAGGGATGCGTTTCGAACGGGAGTCTCGATCGGG